>NZ_RAWP01000003.1:0-200250 GCF_003668935.1 Corallococcus sp. AB032C
CCCACGCCCCGTGCCGGTGGCCCCGGACGCTCCGCCCCGGCCCCCATCGCCTCGCCCGCGCCGCGCATCCCACCTCGGGCGCGCGTGCCATCCATGCCCTCACAGACACTGGCGGCCCAGCCGGGCCGGTGGCTGTGGACCTGCCGGGAGGGCTTCGAGTCGCACCTGTTCGAGGAGCTGACCTGGGCTGGAGCGGGTCCCCGCCTCCTGGGGCCCGCCCTGGTGGAGTCCGAGCAGCGGCCGGAGGTCCCCCCCGCCTTTGGCCGGGCGGTGGAGCGGGTCGTCGCCACCTGGGCGCCCTCGGGTGGAGCCCAGGTGCCGGTGGAGAACCTCGTGGCGGCGATGTCCGGGCTGCCCTCTCGCGTGCCCTGGCTCCTGCGGGCCTACACGCCGGACAGCGCGAAGGGCAACACGCAGGCGGGCCGTGCCGAAGCGCTGGAAGCCACGGTCCGCGCGGCGCTCCCCTCGGGACGCGTGCTGGAGGACGACGGACGGGCGCGCGAGGCGGGGGCCCTGCTGGTGGGCCTGTGCGTCGCGCCGGACGGGGTGCTGACCCTGGGCGCGGTGAGCGCTCGTGAGGCCCTGTCGCTCGCGCCGGGCGGGCGGCGACGGATGAAGCGTGCGGGCGAGTCCCCTTCCCGCGCGGCGATGAAGCTGGAGGAGGCGCTGGACGGGCTGGCGCATGAGCCCGGGCGCGGCGACGTCTGCGTGGACCTGGGCGCGGCGCCGGGCGGCTGGACGCAGCGGCTGGTGGCGCGAGGGGCGCGGGTGGTGGCGGTGGACCCGGCGAAGCTGATGCCGGAGCTGGCGAAGAACCCGCGCGTCCAGCACGTGCAGGAGAGCGCCTTCGCCTACGCCCCGGAGGAGTCCGCGGACTGGCTCTTCTGCGACATGGCGTGGCGGCCCCTGGAAGTGGCGCAGCTGCTGGCCAAGTGGGGTCGGCGCCGCTGGGCACGCAACCTGGTGGCCAACATCAAGCTGCCCATGAAGGACAAGAACCCGCTGCTCCTGCGGGTGCGCCAGACGCTCGTGGACGACGGGGGCTGGGAGGGCCTCACCGTCCGCCAGCTCTACCATGACCGGGATGAGGTGACGGTCACGGCGCGTCGCATGCGCTGAGGGCGACGGAGCGGGCGCGGAGAGAAGCTTTCCTGCGCCCGGGGCGGGTCCGCGCTACACACGCGGACACGATGCCCTACGCACTCGACGACGCCACCTCCACCGCCCTCGTCGCCCTCCACCCCCGGTCCGCGCGCCCGGGGCACACCCAGGAGGCGCCGCAGGCCGCAGCCCAGGAGCTCATCGCCGCCGAGCAGCGCCGGCGAGGCCAACCGGACGCCACCGGGGCCATGCACGTGCTGGCGCTCACCCAGGGCACGCTCCTCAAGGAGGAGTTCGACCTGTCCACGCATGCGCACCACGACGGCTGGCGCGTGGGCGCGCTGATGGTGGACGTGAAGGAGATGATCCACTTCAACGCGCGCTTCGGCTTCCCCGCCGGGGACGCACTGCTCAAGGCCGTCGTGGCGTCGCTGGCAGCGCAGTACCCGGGCGCGCGCATCGTGCGCTTCCAGCCGGACGGCTTCGCGGTGCTGCTGGTGCCCACGTCCCAGCTCACCGTGCGCGAGGACAGCGCGGACACCACGCGCGCGAGGCTGGCGGAGGACCTGCGCCCCGCGCTGCCTCCGGGCGCCGCTGACACCGACGTGCCGGGCTTCACCGTGGCGCTGCTGGAGCTGACGGTGCACCAGCCGTCGCACTGGCAGGTGCTGGGGCCGCTCCTGTGGGCGGAGGTGGAGCGGGCCTACATCATGGAGCGAACCGGGCGGACTCACGGCCTGCAGCGGCGGCGCCTGCGCCTGGACGCGTTCCTTCCGGAGCCGGAAGGAACCTGAGGCGCGTCCCCGAGCGACCCGTCTCCTACTCTTCGAGGATGAACTTGCGCGGGTTCTGCGGCACGCCGTTCACGCGCACCTCGTAGTGCAGGTGCGGGCCGGTGGAGCGGCCGGTGTTGCCCACCGCCGCGATGGACGCGCCGCGCTTCACCCGGTCCCCGGCCTTCACGAGAATCTTGGACAGGTGGCCGTAGCGCGTCTTGATGCCGTAGCCGTGGTCGATGACGAGCACGTTGCCGTACCCGCCCTCCAGGCCCGCGAACACCACCGTGCCGTCCGACGGCGCGGAGACTTCCTTGCCGTGCGGCGCCGCGATGTCCAGGCCCGCGTGCGTCACGCGGTCCGCCGTGTACGGGTCCAGGCGCTGACCGAAATCGCTGGTCACCCAGCCGCGCGCCGGCCACACCGACGGAGTGGAGGCCAACAGCGACTTCTGGTCCTGGAAGTAGGCCTGCAGGTCCTGGAGGCTCAGCTCCTGGCGGGTGGCCTCCGCGGAGAGCCGGTCCAGGCGGCCCAACAGCACCTTGGGCGTGTCCGTGGTGGTCAGCTGGGTGAACTGCGTGTCCGTCGTGGGCGCCGTGGTGCCGGCCTCCGGCTCCGTGGGGCCCATGGCCAGGTTGCGCTGCGGGTCCGACAGCAACGTCACCGCGCGCAGCTTCTGGTCGAAACGCTCCACGCGGTCCAGCGTCGAACCAATGTGCTCGATGCGCTCACGCACCGACTTCAGCTGGGAACGCAGCGTGAGGTTCTCCTCACGCAGGATGCGGTTCTCCGACGCGTCCGCCGCCACCTGGAGGTAATGGATGCTCGCACCGGCGCCCAGGCCCGCCACCAGCATCAGGCCCATGCCCACCTGCACCAGCCAGGAGCGCTGGATGGTGTAGCGCTTCACCGGAGCGTCGTGGTCCGGGATGACCATCAGCGTGAAGGACTTTTTGGCCACGGACCACTCCTGGGGAAACTCTTTCGCAACGTGGGACTTCCGGCGCCAGAAGCTAAGTCGCTCCCCGCGCTCGCAACACCTCCCCCACCCGCCGCCCCTCCCGCACCGTCACCCACTGGCGATTCTCAGTAGATGGAAAGGTTGGGGCAGCTATCATCCGCATTTGAAGAGTGTCAAGGTCAACAGACCGCAGGGCGCGCCCCAATCGCGCCCCGGGTCCGGGCCCTACCCGCCCTGCATGCGCACCACGATGACGCTGATGTTGTCGTCGCCGCCGCGCTCGTTGGCCAGGTCGATGAGGTGCTTGGGCACCTCCTCCAGGTTGGCGTGGCGCACGACGGTGTCGTGGATCTCCCGGTCCTCCAGCATGTTGGCGAGGCCGTCCGAGCAGAGCAGGAACACGTCACCGGGCTCGGACACGAGCCCCATGACGTCCACCTGGACCTCCTCCTCGAAGCCGACGGAGCGGGTGATGATGTTCTTGTACCGGGAGTGCTTGGCCTCCTCCGGTGTGATCATCCCCGCTTTGATCTGCTCGTTGACCAGCGAGTGGTCCTCGGAGATCTGCTGAATGAGGTCCCCGCGGATGAGGTACGCGCGACTGTCGCCCACGTGGGCGAAGAAGGCGTGCTCGTCGCGGACCACCAGGGAGATGACTGTCGTGCCCATGCCGGACAGGCGCGCGTCATCCTGGGCGGTGAGGTAGATGGCCTGACAGGCCTTCTCCACCGCGCCCCGGAGCGCTTCCGGAATGGGCGAATCCTGGAGGTTGGGAACGCTGACGAAGGGGTTTTCCCGCCCTTCACGCGCGCGCCTCAGCTCTTTGTCGATGGTCTCGACGGCGATGCGCGACGCGGTACCACCACCCGCGTGCCCACCCATGCCGTCCGCCACGACGTAGAGCTGGAGCTCATCGTCAATGAGGAAGCTGTCCTCGTTGTGATTGCGCTTGCGCCCGACGTCCGTCAGGCCAGCGGAGATGACTTTATGGCGGGGGGCCGCGGTCTGCCCTGCGGTGCTGGACACGCGCCGGATGCTATGTGAGCCCATAAGTGGGGGCAAGGACGCGGACAAAAACTCCCGGTGCGTCATGCCCCTCCCCCTGGGTCACCCCTACCTTGTAGGCCCCCATTTCAGGCCGTCCGGCGCAGCCGACCCCGGGGGCTGTTGCCTTCCGGACCCGACTCCCGGCGCGCGCGGGGCGTGGCCCGGTGGGCCGAACGCACCAGCGCCTCCGCCGCGCCCAGCGCCTCGCGCGTGACTTCCACGCCCGACATCATGCGCGCCAGTTCCTGGGTGCGCTCGGCGCCGGCCGAGAGCGAAAGCACCTGGGACACGGTGCGCTCGCCCTTCACGCTCTTGCGGATGAGCAGGTGCGCGTCCGCGTAGGCCGCCACCTGGGGCAGGTGCGTGATGCACAGCACCTGACGGTGGGAGCTGACCTCGCGAATCATCCGGCCCACCACGTCCGCGATGGCGCCGCTGACGCCCGCGTCCGCTTCATCCAGGATGTAGCAGCCGCACGCGTCACTGTCCGCCAGTGCACGTTTGAGCGCGAGCAGCAGCCGGCTCGCCTCACCGCCCGAGGCCACCTTGGCCAGGGGCCGCGCCGGCTCACCCGGGTTGGCGCTGAAGAAGAACTCCACTTCATCCATGCCGTCCGGACGCAACGACTCCCCGGCGGTGACGCGCACCTCGAAGGCGGCCTTGCCCATGGCCAGTCCGCCCAGGCCCTCGCGCACCTGCTGGGAGAAGGCGCCGGCGGAGGCCTTGCGCGCGCGGGACAGCGCCAGCGCCGCCTTGCGCGCCCGCTCCTCCACGCGTTTGCGCTCCTGGTTCAGCTCCTCCAGGATTTCGCGCCGGTTCTCCAGCGTGCCCAGCTCCGTCTCCAGCTCGCCGCGCTTCTTGATGACGCCGTCCAGCGTCGCGCCGTGCTTGCGGCACAGCCGCTTGAGCGCGTCCAGCCGCTCCTCCACCTCGCCCAGCCGCCCGGGGTCGGACTCCAGCCCCTCCACGTAGCGGTTGAGCAGGCGCGCGGCCTCCTCCAGCTCCGACAGCGCCGTGCTGAGTGACTGCGCCACCGGCGCGAGCGTCGCGTCGCACTTGACGCCCTCGTGCACGAGCCCCAGCGCGCGCCCGACAATCTCCACCGCGGACGGCGCTTCGCCCGACACCAGCAGTTCGGCCTCCGCGCCCTGACGCTTGAGCTTCTGGGCGCTGCCCAGCCGCCGGCGTTCCGCGTCCAGCTTCACGTCCTCGCCGGCATCGGGGTCCAGACGTGTGATTTCGTCCAGTTGGAAGCGCAGGAACTCCGCGCGCTCTCGCACCTTGGCGTCGTCTCCGCCCAGCGCGGCCATGCGGCCATCCACTTCGCGCAGGTTCGCCCACTCGCGGCCGTACGCGGCCAGCGTTTCCTCCAGGCGGCCGTACTTGTCGAGCAGCACCCGGTGCAGTCCCGAGTCGAAGAGGCTCACGTGCTCATGCTGGCCGGCGATGTCCACCGCGCCCCGGGTGAGCTTCCCCAGCACGCCCAGCGTCACCAGCGCGCCGTTGACGTAGACCTTTCCGCGCCCGGTGCGCCCGAGCACACGGCGCACGAGCACCTCCTCACCCAGGTCCGGGAGGCCCAGTTCCTCCAGGCGCGTGGCCAGCACCGGTGTCCGGGCGAATACGCCCTCCACCGCCGCGTCCTCGCAGCCCGCACGGATGACGTCCGCATCCGCCCTGCCCCCGAGCAGAAGGCCAAGCGCGTCCACCAGAATGGACTTGCCGGCACCCGTCTCACCCGTGAGGACGGTGAGGCCCGCGCCAAACGCGACCTCCACCTCCTCAATCACCGCTACGTTCGAAATCCGAAGACCCAGCAGCACTCGCGCCCTCCGCGATCCGTACGACGCCCCAACACCTGAACACCCTAGCAGGTCTCGATGACACTGCACAGGTGTTCGGGTCGGGCGGACGGCGGGAGGGCGAGTGGGAGGGCGTGGCATGTTGGCGCCACAACCCTCTCCCACTCCCCAAGTCGCATCAGATTTCGGTGAACAGCTCCTGGATGTCCTGTTCGGTGAGCGTGCGGCCCATGTCGTCCCCGTCCGGGCCCAGCACGCCGGCGGCGAGTTCGCGCTTGCGGCGCTGGAGGCTGAGAATCTTCTCCTCCACCGTGCCGCGGGTAATCAGCTTGTAGCTGATGACCGCGCGCGTCTGGCCGATGCGGTGCGTACGGTCCGTGGCCTGGTCTTCCACGGCGGGGTTCCACCACGGGTCGAAGTGGATGACGTAGTCCGCGGCGGTGAGGTTCAAGCCGGTGCCGCCCGCCTTGAGGCTGATGAAGAAGAGCGGCGGGCCGTCAGGGCGGTTGTACTCGTCCACCTTGCCCATGCGGTCCTTGGTGCGGCCGTCCAGGTAGAGGTAGCGCAGGCCCTTCTTGTCCGCCTCCTGCTTGAGCAGCTCCAGCATCTCCGTGAACTGGCTGAAGACGAGCGCGCGGTGGCCTTCCGCCACCAGGTCCGCCACCAGTTCCATGAAGCGCTCGAGCTTCGCGCTGGGCGGCAGCAGTGTGCCGGGCGGCATCTTGAGCAGACGCGGATCGCAGCAGACCTGACGCAGGCGCATCAGCGCGGCGAGGATGGAGACGCGGCTGCGCTTGAAGCCCAACTTCTCGATGGACTCGTTCACCTTGCGGCGGCTCTCTTCCAGCACCTCGCGGTAGAGCGCGGCCTGGCCGGGCTCCATCTCGCACCACGCGACGCTCTCCGTCTTCGGCGGCAGGTCCTTGGCCACCTCCGTCTTGAGGCGGCGCATGATGAAGGGCTGGATGCGGCGGCGCAGCCGGTCCTTCGCGGTGGCGTCGTTGGCCACCTGGATGGGCTGCTCGTAGCGGTCGCTGAAGCCTTCCGCGCTGCCCAGGAAGCCGGGCATCAGGAAGTCGAAGATGCTCCAGAGCTCCGACAGCCGGTTCTCCAGCGGCGTACCGGTGAGCGCGAGGCGCGTCTCGCTGGGCAGCGACTTGCACGCCTGCGCGGTGGCGCTGTCCGCGTTCTTGATGTTCTGCGCCTCGTCCAGGATGACGTAGCGGAAGCCCACCTGGGACAGCTGCTCCAGGTCGCGGCGCACCAGCGCGTACGACGTGAGCACCAGGTCCATGTCCTTCAGGTCCTCCGCGCGCTCGCGGCGGTCCTGCCCGTGCCACACCATGGCCTTGAGGCCCGGCGTGAAGCGCTCCGCCTCGCGCTCCCAGTTGGCGAGCACGCTCGTGGGCGCGACCACCAGGGACGGCTTGCGGCCCTCGTCGTTGGCCACCTTCTGCATCAGGCTCAGGGACTGGATGGTCTTTCCCAGACCCATGTCGTCCGCGAGGATGCCGGACAGCCCGTGGCGCCGGAGGAACCAGAGCCAGGACAGGCCCGCCTCCTGGTAGTGGCGCAGCGTGGCCTGGAGTCCTTCCGGCACGGCCACCTTCGGCACGCCGGCGGACTCGCGCAGCGCGAGCATGGCCTGACGGGCCTTGGCCTCCACCTCGGTGAACTCGCTCAGGTCCGCGAGCAGGTCCAGGGCGACCGCCTGGTGCAGCGGCAGCCGCGTGCGCGTGCGGCCCGGCATGGCGCCGGCCTCCTCCAGGAGGTCCGCCACGCGCTTGATCTCCGCGACGTCCGCCTCCGCGAAGGAGCCGTCCTTCAGCGGCACGAACTTGCGGCCGGAGTCCAGCCACATGCGCACGGCGCCCAGGTCCACGGCCTGGTCGTCGGTGACGAACTCCGCGTCCAGGTCGAACCACTGCACGCCGCTCATGCCCACGCGGATGCGCGGCTTGAGCTTCGGGCGCAGCCGCACCTTGGGCGCCTGCACGCCGTAGCGCTCCCACTCCTCAGGCAGGCTCGCCAGGCCCCGCGCCCAGAACTCCAGGGCCACGTCGCCCGTCGCGTCGAACGCCTGCGAGGCCTGATCAAAGCGCAGCCCCTGGTCGAGCAGCACCTTGCCCGCGGTGCGCTCCACCTCGTCGCGGCGGCGGTACAGCTTGCGTGAGTCCTCGCCCACGCCGCTGGCGTAGCCCAGGTGCGTGGCCGTGGGGGACACCGCCACCGTCGTCTGGCCGTATCTCGCGGCCAGCTGCACCTTCACGCGCTCGGCGGCGCCTTCCAGTGTGACGACGAAGCGCGGCTCCACCGACTCGTCCACTTCGATGTCGTCCGCCTTCAACGACATGCGGAAGCGCGGCAGGTGCGCGGCGAAGAACGTCAGGACCCGGTCCAGTTGCCCGGACGGGAAGGCCATGGTCGGTTCCAGCAGCCACTTGCGCAGCAAGCGCGGCGGGAAGTCCGGCTCCACGGAGTGGAGGTTCTGCGCCTGGATGACGTACGTGCGCCGGCCCGCGAGCACGATGACGTCCTTGAGCGGGTAGCCCACGCCGTCCGGGAACAGCAGCTCGATCTGCGCGGTGGCACCGTCTGGACGCGACTCCAGATGGATTTGCGGCCGCACGGGCTGCTCCATGTAGACGAGCGGCGTGCCCCGGTAGATGACCCGGCGCTGGCGCAACAGCTCCAGCACCTCGCACAGGTCCTCGTCGGAGAGGACGATGCGCGAGTCGTAGCGGTGCTCATGGCGCGACAGCACCATGAAGATGCGCTCGTCCGGGGGCGCGATGCGGCTGCCCGCCTGGAGCAGCCGCTTCACGTGCACGGGGCCCTTGGTCTGCGCGTCCTGACGGCGCACGTCCACGACCCAGTGGCGGTTGTTGGAGCCGCCCGCCCCCGTGCTCGCGGGGGTGAGCCGGTAGAGGAACTCGTAGTCGGGCAGTGAGGACAGGCCCAGCCAGCTCTCCACCTTGGCGAGCGCGGGCAGGCTTACGCCTTCCATCCCCGGCGCTCCGCCTCCGGGAATCTCCTCCTCGTCGTCCGGCCCCATGTCCTCAGGTTCGGGCGGAGGAGGCGGCGCCGCGGCTTTCTGCGGTGGCGGCGGTGGCCGGAAGCGGGCCGCGTAGATGAGTGCCACGGCGACCACGTGCTCGCAATGCGGGCCCGTGGTGTTCCACACCGGGCAGGTGCAGGAGGAAACGACTTTTCCCTCTCCGGGAATCAGGGCCACGTCGTAGCGCTCGCCGGACGGACCCGCGACCTGCGCGCGGATGCGTTCGGGTTCACGCGTGAGGCCGAAGACGCGGCGGCCTTCGGCCACCTCGCGGCCTTTCTTGAACGTGGCGGGCTCGACCTCGGCCTTGAGGGCGCGGAGCCAGATTCCGTCCTGGGGGGAGAGAGGGTCTCGGGTGTCAGCGGTGGTTTGCACGGCTTGCAAGGGCCCCAGACTCCTTGGTCGGGGGGAACCGCCTCGCTTAACACAGTGAGGGGATCCCCGCGCGCGGGAAAAAATACGGCGTCCGCCAGCCGATGCGGCCGGGCGGCGCGAAGCTGTGAGATCATCAACGTCCGCCATGCCCCGGTCCCGTCCCAGTCCGCCCATCCTCCGGCCGTTGGCCCTGGGACTCTGCGTCCGGGGGCCCGCCAGGCTGGCTGTCACCCAGGCCGGGTACCCTGGGTCCCAGGTCCACCCCGGGTGTCATCCACCGGGCTGAAACGCCGCCGTCCTCCTTTCGGAGCCCCACCCCATGTCCCTCGACCCCACGCTCGCCTCCGACCTCCAGGCCGTCCTGAGAGATGTGCCGGACTTCCCCAAGCCCGGCATCGTCTTCAAGGACATCACCCCCATGCTGGCGGACCCGCGCCTCTTCGGCCGGGTGGTCACCGCCATGTCCGCCCCCTTCCGGGGCCAGCACATCACCAAGGTGGTGGGCGTGGAGTCGCGCGGCTTCCTGCTGGGTGCCCCCATCGCGCTGGCGCTGGAGGCAGGCTTCGTGCCGGCGCGCAAGCCCGGCAAGCTCCCGCACAAGCGCATCGTGGAGAGATACTCGCTGGAGTACGGCGCGGACGGCGTGGAGATGCACGAGGACGCCATCCTCAAGGACGAGCGCATCCTCGTGGTGGATGACGTGCTCGCCACCGGCGGCACCGCCGACGCCACGGGCCGGCTCATCGGCCGGCTGGGCGGGCAGATTGTCGGCTACAGCTTCCTCATCACGCTCGACTTCCTCGAGGGCGCGAAGCGGCTGGGCCCGGACAAGGTGACGTCCGTCCTCCGCTTCTAGCCTTCCGCCTGGCGTCACCGGACCTCACGTCCGGTTGACGCCCGCGCCGGCCCTGTTTATAAGTTGGTCACACAACTTAGAAACCAAATCGCGCCATGCCTCGTCCCTCCAATACCGAAGCGCGCCGGGAACAGATCGTCGCTGGACTGCTCAAGGCCATGGCCGAGCGCGGCTACGAGGGCGCGTCCGTGGCGGAGATCGCCCGTGCGGCGGGCCTGAGCGCGGGGCTGGTGCACTACCACTTCGAGGACAAGCAGGAGATCCTCCTGACCCTGGTGCGCTCGTTGGCCGCTCGCGCCCGGCAGCGCTTCGCCACGCGGGCGACGAAGCTCGCCGCGGACGATGCACACGGTCGGGTGGAGGCGTTCGTGGACGCGTTCCTCGCCACCGGGCCGGACGCGGACGTGGCGGCGGTGGCGGGCTGGGTCACCATCAGCGCGGAGGCCATCCGGCAGCCGGAGGTGCGCGTCGCATACGAAGAGGTGGTGCGCGCGGACCTGGAGCAGTTGGAGGCGCTGGTCGCGGCGGTGGTGGGCAAGCGCCGCGCGCGTCCGCTGGCCGCAGGGCTCTTCGCCGCCATCCAGGGGTACTTCGTGCTGTCCGCGAGCGCGCCCGGGCTCGTGCCCCCGGGCTCCGCGGCGGGCACCGTGAAGCGCATGGCCGCGGGGCTGCTGGACGCGGCGACTTCTTCTTCTCCGGACCGTGAGGTGTCGTGATGACCATCGCCATCTACGCAGGCAGCTTCGACCCCGTGACGGCGGGCCACCTGTCGGTGGTGCGACAGGCGGCGCGCCTCTTCAGCCATGTCGTCGTCGTGGTCGCGGTCAACCCGAACAAGCTCACGCTGCTCACCGCCGAGGAGCGCGTGGCGCTCATCCGGGAGACCGTGGCCCGGCACCCCAACGTCTCCGTGACCTTCACCGAAGGGCTCATCGTGGAGCTGGCGCGGGAGATTGGCGCGAGCGTCCTGTTGCGCGGCGTGCGCGGCGCCACCGATGCGCAGTTCGAGACGGAGCTGGCGCAGATGAACCGCGCGCTCGCGCCGGAGCTGTCCACCCTCTTCCTGCCCGCGGAGGCGCACCTGGCGGAGGTGTCCAGCAGCGCCCTCAAGGAGCGCCTCACGCGCGGCGAGGACGTGTCCGCCTTCTGCCCTCCCGCCGTCGCCGCGAAGCTGCGCGAGCGGCTGTCCCCTTCCCTCCGGAGCCATCCATGAGCCTGTCCTTCATTCCCCTGGGCGTTGGTGATGCCTTCTCCGCGCTCTACTACTCGTCGTGCCTGGCGCTGGAGGCGGAGGACCAGGTGCTGCTGCTCGACTGTCCGCACCCCATCCGCAAGATGATGCGCGAGGCGTCCGAGTCCTCCGGCGTGCACCTGGACGTGGAGCGCGTCAGCGCCGTGGCCCTCACGCACCTGCACGCGGACCACGCCTCTGGCCTGGAGGGCCTGGGGTACTTCTCCTTCTTCGTGCTGCAGCGGAAGATGGAGCTGCTCGCGCACCCGAGCGTCACGCGCCGCCTCTGGGAGGGACACCTGGCCGCGGGCATGGAGTGCCTCATCGAGCAGCAGGGCGCGGGGCCCAGCCACAAGCACTTCGAGGACTACTTCACGCACACGCCGCTGCACCTGGAGCGCTCGGTGCGCCACGGCCCGTTCGAAATCGAGTGCCGCTTCACCTATCACCACGTGCCCACCACCGCGTTCCGCATCCGCGCCGGGGGCCGGTGCCTGGGCTACAGCGCGGACACCGCGTTCGACGAGGGGCTCATCTCCTGGCTGTCCGAGGCGGACCTGGTCATCCACGAGACGAACTACGGCGTGCACACGCCCTACGAGAAGCTGGCGGCGCTGCCGGAGGCGACTCGCGCGAAGATGCGCCTCATCCACTATCCGGACCTGTTCGACACGAGCGGCAGCGTCATCGAGCCGCTGGTGCAGGGCCGGCGCTACACCGTCTGAGGACGGAGCGCACGGTGGGCTGGATGCCCTTCATCCTCCGGGAAGAAGGGCTTGGGGCTTGCGCGTTGCGCCATGTCCGGTCCGCTCGCCTTCACGCGCCGAGTGCGCTACGCCGAGACGGGTTGGCGCTCCCCCTTTGTGCCCCGGCAAGAGAACGACTGTCCGATGATGACGAAGACCGTGAGCACCTGGGCGGTGCTGCTGCCGCTCGCGCTGGTGCTGGCCACCCGTTCCGCCGAGGCCGCCGAGCCGACGCCTCCCGCCGACACCGTCCGCCTCACGATCCTCCACCTCAACGACGTCTACCAATTCCAGCCCACCGCCCAGAACCGGGGCGGCCTGTCGCGCGTGGCCACGCTCAGGCAGCAGGCGATGAAGGAGTCGCCGCACGTCCTCACGCTGCTGGCGGGTGACACGATTTCGCCTTCGGTGGAGTCGTCCGCGGAGGTGGCGGGCGAGGCGCTCAAGGGCAAGCAGATGATCGACGCGTGGAACGCGCTCGGTCTGGACTACGCCACGGTGGGCAACCACGAGTTCGACTTCGGGGACGACGTGCTTCGCGCGCGCCTCCAGCAGTCGCGCTTCCCGTGGCTGGGCGCCAACGTGATGAGCGTGAAGTCGGGGCAGGTGTTCGAGGGGCTCAAGGCGTGGGACCTCCGCGACGTGGACGGCGTGAAGGTGGGCATCTTCGGCGTGGTGCTGCCAGAGACGCAGACCTCGTCCAAGCCGGGCAAGGACACGCGCATCACTCCGTACTGCGAGGCGGCGAAGCGCTCCGTGGAGGAGCTGCGGGCCGCGGGCGCGCAGTTCGTGCTGGGGCTCACGCACCTGGCGGTGGAGCAGGACCGCGAGCTGGCGAAGTGCGTGCGCGTGGACCTCATCATCGGCGGGCATGACCACGACCGCGTGGAGGAGACCGTCGCGGGCACGCCCATCTTCAAGCTGGACGAGGACGCCATCGACCTGGGCCGCGTCACGCTGGACCTGGATGCGAAGACGGGCGCGGTGAAGAAGCTGGCGTGGAAGGTGATTCCCATCACCTCGAAGACTCCGGACGACGCGGCGTTCAACGCGCAGATGAAGCCCTACGCGCCGCTGATGGCCACGCTGGCGGAGCGCATTGGCCGCTCGCCGGTGGCGCTGGATGCGCGCAGTGCGCCGAACCGGCTGAGTGAGACGAACCTGGGCTCGTTCCTGGCGGATGCGTTCCGCGAGGCGACGGGCGCGGACGTGGCGCTCGTGAACGGGGGCGCCATCCGCGCGGACCGGGTGCTGCCCGCGGGGAAGATGACCCGGCGCGAGATGTACTCGCTCATGCCCTACCGCAACGAGCTGGTCGTCCTGGAGGTGACGGGGGCGACGCTGCGCGCGGCGCTGGAGAACGGCGTCAGCCTGAGCAGCGTGGATGGCAAGCCGCCCGGTCGCTACCCGCAGGTGTCCGGCCTGCGATTCACCTATGACTTGCGCAAGGCGCCAGGCTCGCGGGTGACGAAGGTGGACGTGAAGGGCAAGCCGCTGGACGACGCGGCGAAGTACCGGCTGGCCACCTTCAGCTTCGTGGCACAGGGCAACGACGGCTACGCGATGTTCAAGGACCTGCCTGTCCTGCCCCCGAGCCCGGAGCACACGTCGCCCTGGGACGCGCTCAGCACCGCGTTCCGCACCGGCAAGCCCGCGCCCCGCGCGAAGCCCCAGGGCCGCATCACCGTCCTCGGCGTGCCCAAGGGCGGACTGCACGCGCCGCCGTCGATGAAGTAGCGCCTACCGCCAGGGCGCGGTCCAGCCTCGCGCCCGGTAGACAATCCGCCCCGCCAGCTCCCGCAGCATGTCCGTGCTCTGGTTGAGCGCTCCCGAGCGTGGCAGCCAGCTCAACTTCGCCGGGGGAATCGTCGAGGAGCGGAGGTCCACCGCGAGGGTGTCCGCCTTCAGCCCCACCGCCGCGAAGCAGCCGGCCGCTCGGGGCAGGTGCGCGGCGCTCGTCACCAGGAGCAATGACTTCCAGCCGTGCGCGCGCACCAGGGGCTCCGACTCCAGCGCGTTCTCACGGGTGTTGCGGCTGCGCCCTTCCTTCACGATGCGCTCGGGCGCGATGCCCCAGTGCTCCATTTGCGCGGCCAGCACGTCCGCCTCCACCACCGCCTCAGGCCTCGCGTCCAGGTTGCCAGCGGTAATCAACACCTGCCGCGCCCGGCCGTCGTGCAGCAGCTCGAAGGTGCGCATCATCCGCTCCGGCGCGGCGTTGTACTCCGGCTGCCCCGAGCGCTCCGTGGCCGCCGCGTCCAGCCCTCCGCCCAGCAGGATGACCGCGTCGTAGACGGTGTCCGGCCGGTACGTGCTCACCGCATCCGCCTCCGTCGCGCGCGTCAGCAGCGCCACCGTCGGCTCGATGGAGAACACGTACAGCACGGCCAACGCCGCGAGCTGGGACGCCAGCGACAGGCGCTTCCACCGGCGCAGCAGCAGCCCCGCCACGCTGAACAACAGCACCCACGTAAGCGGGGACAGCAACAGGTCCAACACCTTCGACAGGATGAGGAACATCGCAGCGCCGCTACCGACCCGACCGGGACTTGAGGTACTGCCGGGCCTCCGCCGCGCCGGCCCCTCGCGGACGCAACTGCAGATAGCGCCGGTAGTGCTCCACGGCCTCCCCTGCCCGGGCCGTCCGCGCTCCCACCCGCCCCATCCCCAGATGGCACTCCGCGGCCGTCTCCAGCAGCCGCAGGCACGTCCCGAACTTCCCACTGGCCTGCCCTGGCTTGCCCGCCACGAGCAGCTCCACGCCCAGCGTGTACTCCGCCCCCGCGCCCGGGGACTCGGAGATCCAATCCAGGGCCTCGTGCGATTCGCTCTGGGCGTTGACGCTCGGCACGCCCTTCCGGGAGCCCGCCTTCTGCGGCTCCGGCACCCGTGCGTCCACCACCGGCTCGGGGGGCGGCGGCGGGGGAGGCAGGCGCTCCAGCGTCACCTGCACGCGCTCCGGCACCGCCGCCTGCGACACGGTGGTCGACCACGGATGGTGGCCCACGTAGCGCAGCTCCAACTGGCGCGAGGCCTCTCCTGGAGCGACCTTCAGCACCGTCGGCGTCACCCCGACATACTTGCCGTCCCAGCGCACCTCCGCGCCTGGAGGCACCGACACCACCTGGAGATTGCGCCCCGGCGTTTCCGCCATGTCGGGCAGAACCGCCCGCCCCACGAAGAAAATCACCGCCGCCGCGATGACGGCCGCCCAGACCCAGCCGGGCACTCCCGCGCCCATGTCCGCCGCGGGACTGCCGCCCACCATCGCCCCGGGCACGTGATCCTCCGGGAACGCCTCGGCGTGCGCCCGGTGCACCGCGGACGCCCGCTCCGGCTCGTCCATTCCCCCCGGGCCGTCCTCCCCCGTCCACACCGCCACCTGGCGCAGGAAGGACTCCGGAATCCGCGGCGGCTGGCCCGCGAGCTTCAGCTCCTCCTCGAACAGCCAGCCCATCAGGTGGCGCAGCGTGGACGCGGGGAACAGCGGCGCCCGGTACGCGAGCCACTCCGCCAACGCGCGCTGGAAGTCCTCCGCGCTCGTGAAGCGATCATCCCGCCTCAGCGCCAGCGCCCTCGACACCAGCGCCCCCAGCGACGGATCCAGGTCCGACACGTGCGCGTGCGGGGGCGTCAGGTCGCCCGTGGCGATGCGCTCCATCACCGAGGCCTGGTCTCCCTCCGCGGGTCTGCGGCCGGTGAGCATTTCGAAGAGCACCACGCCGGCCGTGTACACGTCCGAGCGCGCATCCAACGCCTCCGCCCGCGTCTGCTCCGGTGACAGGTAGAGGAACTTGCCGCGCACCACGCCCGCGTCCGTGTCCTGCCGCCCGGCCCACTGCGCCTTCGCGATGCCGAAGTCGGTGAGCTTCACCTCGCCCTCGTAGCTCACCAGGACGTTGTCCGGAGACACGTCGCGGTGCACCAGCCCCAGCGAGCGGCCCTCCTCGTCGCGGCGCGTGTGCGCGTGGTGCAGGCCCTTGCAGACCTCCACCATCAGCTGCACGGCCAGCGGCGCCGGCAGGTGCGCCATCCCCTTCAGCTTCAGGCGCTTGAGCACCTTGGACAGGGGCTGCCCGTCCACCCACTCCATGGCGAGGAAGTACTCCCCCTCTTCCTGCCCGAAGTCGAAGACCTGGACGATGTTGCCGTGCGACAGCCCCATGGAGATGCGCGCTTCGTTGAGGAACATCCGCACGAAGGCGGGGTCCAGCGCGTACGGGTCCCTCACGCGCTTGATGACCACGGACCGGGACACGCCCTGCGCCACGGTGTAGCGCGCGCGGTGCACCACGGCCATGCCGCCCGCACCCAGGCGCTCCTGCAGCTCATACTTGCCGAAACGCGTCCTGTGCCCACCCGTCGTCACGGGCCGGACGCTACCCCACCGCTCACCCCCGAGGGGAGCCCCACCCCCGGGCCCGGAGGCTCAGCGCTCTCCCCAGTGGAGCTTCTGCCGGAGGATGGTGAAGAAGGCCACGCGCGGGTTGCGCACCAGGCCCACGCGGTTGGGCGAGCGCACCACTTCAATGCAGTCCCCGCCCTGGAGCGAGTGGCCCGTCTGCCCGTCCAGCGTGAGGTACGTGTCCGCCGTCTCGCTCTTCAGCGTCACGCGAATGGTGCGGTCCGCCGGCACCACGATGGCCCGCTGGGTCAGCGCGTGGGAACAGATGGGCGACAGGATGGTGCAGTCCACCGAGGGGTGCACGATGGGGCCGCCCGCGGACAGCGAGTACGCCGTGGAGCCGGTGGGCGTGGCCAGGATGACGCCGTCCGACTTGTACGTGGTGATGGGCACCCCGTCGATGGACGTCTCGTGGTCCGCGATGCGCGCGAGCGCGCCCTTGTTGATGACCACGTCGTTGAGGATCTCGTCCTCGATGAGGACCTTGCCGCCTCGCAAGAGCCGGCAGGAGAGCTTCATCCGCGAGTCCACGTGGAAGTTCCCCGCCAGCACGTCGTCCAGCCGGATGAAGAGCTCCTCCACGGAGATTTCCGTCATGAAGCCCAGGCTGCCCAGGTTGACGCCGATGATGGGCACATTGCGTCCGCCCAGCAGGCGCGCCGCGTAGATGAGCGTTCCGTCTCCGCCCAGCACCACCACCAGGTCCGCTCGCGCCGCCAGCTCGCGGTCCTCGATGCGTGGCCAGTTCAGCGCATGCGCCAGGGCACGATCCGCCAGCACCGTCAGGTTCGGGTGGCGCTGCTGGATTTCCGCCGCCAGGGCGACAGCCTGCGGGGTGTCTCGCTTCGCGACGATGACGAGGGTCTGCACGCCCCCCGGGTTCTAGTCCAGCCGGCCAACCGTCCTCTTCAGGAAAATGACGCACCTGCCCGGCGCCGGACATCACAAGGGGGCGCGGCAGGGCGGCCGGGACGCTAGGTTTGGAGGCCCCATGGACCTCTTCGACCACGCCAGCCAGAAGGAACAGGCCGTCCTGGCGCCGCTCGCCGAGCGCATGCGCCCCACCTCGCTCAGCGAGTACCTGGGCCAGGAGCACCTCACCGGCGAGGGCCGCTTCCTGCGCCGCGCGCTGGAGAGCGACCAGGTGCCCAGCCTCATCCTCTGGGGCCCGCCCGGAACAGGCAAGACGACGCTCGCCCAGCTCGTCGCGCGCTCCACCGGCGCCTCCTTCGAGACCATGTCCGCCGTGCTCGCGGGCGTGAAGGACATCCGCGAGACGGTGGCCCGGGCGCAGGACCGCTGGAAGTTGAACCGCCAGCGCACGCTGCTCTTCATCGACGAAATCCACCGCTTCAACAAGTCGCAGCAGGACGCGCTCCTGCCCCACGTGGAGAAGGGCACCGTCACGCTGATTGGCGCCACCACGGAGAACCCGTCGTTCGAGGTGAACGCCGCGCTCCTGTCGCGCTGCCGCGTCATCACCCTGCGCGGGCTGGAGCAGGAGGAGCTCATCGCCGTCATGCGCCACGCCGTCGCGGACGCTCGGGGGCTGGGCGGCAAGGTGGCCGTGGACGACGCTGCGCTGGAGTTCATCGCGGACGCGGCGGGCGGCGACGCGCGCAAGGCCCTCACCGCGCTGGAGGCCGCGGCGGCGTACGGCCGCACGGCGGTGGACCGCAAGGTGGCGGAGGAGGCGCTCCAGCAGAAGATGCTGCTCTACGACAAGGGCGGCGAGGAGCACTACAACGTCGTCAGCGCGTTCATCAAATCCATGCGTGGCAGCGACGTGGACGCCGCGCTGTACTGGATGACGCGCATGCTGGAGGCGGGCGAGGACCCCGTCTTCATCTTCCGCCGCATGGTCATCTTCGCGTCCGAAGACGTGGGCAACGCGGACCCGCGCGCGCTGGGCGTGGCGGTGGACGCGCTGAGGGCCTTCCAGCTCATGGGCCTGCCGGAGGGCACCCTGCCCCTCACCCAGGCCGTGACGTACCTGGCGCTCGCGCCCAAGTCGAACGCCGTCATCGCCGCGTACGCGGCCGTGCGCGAGGCCGTGACGAAGGAAGGCGCGCTGCCGGTGCCCATGCACCTGCGCAACGCGCCCACGAAGCTGATGAAGTCGCTGGGCTACGGCGGCGGGTACAAGTACCCGCACAACTTCGAGGGCAACTACGTCCCGGAGGACTACCTGCCCGAAGCGCTGCGCTCCCGCTGCTTCTACACCCCGACGCGCAACGGCTTCGAGGCGGAGCTGTCCGAGCGCTACGAAACCATCCAACAGCAGCTCGCCGCACGTCGCAGCGAGCGCGAGCCCGGGGAGGACGGCTGAAGCGCCGTCACTCCCCGAAGGGCCCCGTCAGGACACCGCTTCCAGGACGGGGCCCGGGCCGCTGTCCGAGTCCGGGCCCTTGGGCGAGCGCGGCTTCATGCTGCGGCCGGCCACTTCGTACTGCTTGAGCAGACGGCGGAAGTTGGAGCGGTCCACGCCGGCCGCGCGCGCCGCGCTGGACACGTTGTGGTTGTTCTTCTCCAGCAGCGCGGACAGATAGCGGCGCTCGAAGGCGCGCATGGCCAGGCGCTTGGCCTGGGCGTACGGCAGATGCGCCAGGCTGAACACCTCCACCGCCGAGTCGGCCTGGGGCGCGGCCTGGAAGCCGGGCGGCAGGTCCTCCACGTCGATGACGTCGTTGGCCGTCAGCACCACCGCGCGCTCGATGACGTTCTCCAGCTCGCGCACGTTGCCCGTCCACCGGTTGCAGGTGAGCGCCTCCATGGCGCGCGGGCTGATGCCGGCGACCTTCTTGTCCGCCTTGGAGGCGTAGACCTTGAGGAAGTGGTGCGCGAGCAGCGGCACGTCCTCCGGGCGGTCGCGCAGGGGCGGCAGGTCGATGGTGATGACGTTGAGGCGATAGAAGAGGTCCTCGCGGAACTTGCCCTGCTCCTTCGCGCGGGACAGGTCCACGTGCGTGGCGGCGATGACGCGCACGTCCACCTTCACGGGCTCGTTGGCGCCCACGCGCTTGACTTCACCCTCCTGCAGGACGCGCAGCAGGCGCACCTGGGTGGCCGGGGGCACGTCGCCAATTTCATCCAGGAAGATGGTGCCGCCGTCGGCCGCCTCGAAGAGGCCCTTCTTGTTGCCGGTGGCGCCGGTGAAGCTGCCCTTCACGTGGCCGAAGAGCTCGCTTTCCAGCAGCGTCTCCGTCAGGGCCGAACAGTTGACGGCGACGAAGGGCTTGTCGCGACGCGCGCTGCGGTAGTGGATGGCGCGGGCGACCAGCTCCTTACCCGTGCCGCTCTCACCCTGGATGAGCACCGTGGCGGTGGAGTGGCTGACCGTCTCCACCAGCTTGAACACGGCGCGCATCTGCGAGGACTGACCGATGAGGTCCTCGAACTGGCTGCGCGCGGTGAGCGCCTCCTCCAGCGCGCGGGTGCGGTCCTTCAGCGCCTTGCGCTCGGCGGCCTTGGCCACCGTGAGGCTGACCTCGTCGATGTTCTCGAAGGGCTTGGTGAGGTAGTCGTACGCGCCCGCCTTCACCGCCTCCACCGCCGTCTCCACGGTGGCGAAGGCCGTCATCATGATGACCTCCACGTCCGGGCGGTCCGCCTTGATGGCGCGCAAGAGGTCCATGCCGGACAGGTGCGGCATCTTGATGTCGAGCACGACCACGTCGATGGACGGATCCTTCGCCGCCGCGAGCCCCTCCACCGCGTCGTCGATGGCGACGACCGGGTGTCCTTCCCGCTGGAGGATCTGGGTGACGGCCTTGAGGACGACGGAGTCGTCATCCACAACGAGGACCTTGGCGCGCTTGACTTGGTTCACGGCAACCTCTCGAGCTGCAGGGGAATAGGCAGGTAGACGATGAAGCGGGAGCCCTGACCCACGTGGGTGTCCACGTGGAAGGTGCCCCCGTGGTCCTGGACGATGCGATAGGCGATGGACAGCCCCAGGCCGGTGCCCTCGCCGGGCGGCTTGGTGGTGAAGGACGGCTCGAAGATGCGCGGCAGGTGACGCTCTTCGATGCCCGAGCCGGTGTCCCTCACCGCGAAGAAGGTCCGGTCGCCCTCGCGCCCCGTCTCCAGGGACAGGCGCCCGTCGGCGTGGGGAAGCGCTTGCAGGCCGTTCTGCAGCAGGTTGAGCACCACCTGCGCGAGCGTGCCGGGGTCGCCGTACACCTTGGGCAGCCCGTCCTTCAGGCCCAGCTTCAGCTCCACCTTGGGCATGGACTTGAGCTGCGCGCGGAAGAGCACCGCGGCGTCCTCCACGCACTTGGACAAATCAAAGAGGCGGCGGTCCTCCACGCGGCTGTGCCGGCTGAACTTCAGCAGGCTCTCCACGATGCGCTTGCAGCGCAGCGCGCTCTCTTCAATCAGCTTCAGCGACTCCAGGTCGCTCTCGCTGCGGCCCGCGTCGCGGGACATCAGCTGCGCGAAGGCGAGGATGCCACCCAGCGGGTTGTTGATTTCGTGCGCCACGCCGCCCGCGAGCTGGCCCACCGCGGCCATCTTCTCCGTCTCGATGAGCCGGCGCGTCATGGCCTGCTCCTCCGTGACGTCGCGGTAGGTGCACACCGCGCGGTCATCACCGGCGAACGGGTACGCGGCCACCACGTAGCTGCGCCCACCCTGCTGCACTTCCCCGCGCGCGCCCTTGCCCGTCTCCATGGCGGAGGGCAGCGGGCAGCCCGTGCACGGCGTGTCCCGGCCGAAGAGGTACTGGTGGCAGGGGACGTCGGAAGGCACTTCCTCGATGGAGCGGCGGGCCACCTGCGCGTAGGCCACGTTGGCCCGGCGCACCGCGAAGTCCCGCGCGCGCACCACCGCGAGCGGCGTCTCCATGCAGTCGAAGGACAGCTCCCACTCGCGCTTGGCCGTGGAGAGCAGGCGCGTGCGCAGCGCGACGCGCTCCTCCAGGTCCGCGTTGAGGTGCTTGAGCTCCGCGTTCTGCTCCTGCGTGACGCGGTAGAGCCGGTCGTTCTCCGCGTGGAGCGCGTACTGCTCGAAGGCGCTCTTCACCGTGAGGACCAGGTGGCTGTCGTTCCAGGGCTTGGAGATGAAGCGGAAGATTTCCGAGCGGTTGATGGCCTCTTCGATGGCCTGCTGATCCGCCTGCCCCGTCAGCATGATGCGCTGGGCGCGCGGCTCCTGGAGCTTCACCTGGGTGAGGAACTCCACCCCGTTCATCCCCGGCATGCGGAAGTCGGAGATGACGACCTCCGGATGGAACCGCTCCAGCGTGCGCAGGCCCGCTTCGGCGTCCGTCGCCGTCTCTATGTCCCACTCACCGCGGCGCAGCACCCGCCGGATGGACTTGAGGATGTTCTCCTCGTCGTCCACGAGCAGCAGCCGGCCGCGGGCGACCGGGTCCTGCGCCTGCGCTTGAGCTCCGAGGGTTCCCATGGACTTTCCGGAGTTCGACATTTGCAATGGCCTTGCCAAACCGGAGATTTGGATAAACCCCGGCAATCACGCCCTTTTTCAGTGACATGACAAAAAGGGGCAAGGTCATCATAGACCCATGGCACCCAATGGGGTCAAACCCGACTCAGGGTTTTTGACCCGCTGGGTCAGCCAGCGCGGGAGGGCGGCGCGGAAAACAGGGGGGCGGGAGGGTGCAGACAGATGCGGTCGCGACCCTCCCTCTTGGCCCGGTAGAGGGCCTCGTCGGCGGTGAGCAGCAGCTGCTCCGGGGCGAGGATGGCGCGGTGGGGGAAGCTGGAGACGCCCAGGGACGCGGTGACGCGCAGGGCACCCTCCGGACCGGCGTGCAACTCGTTGATTCCCTTGCGGATTCTCTCCGCCACGGTGAGGGCGCCGGGCAGGTGGGTGCACGGCAGGAGGATGGCGAACTCCTCTCCTCCGTAGCGGGCCACCAGGTCCGTCTCACGGACGCTGTGCTGGAGGGAGGCGGCCACCTCTCTCAGGACGCGGTCCCCGGCGCCGTGGCCGTGGGCGTCGTTGATGTTCTTGAAGTGGTCCAGGTCCACCAGGATGAGAGAGAGGCTCTCGTCGTAGCGCTGCGAGCGGCGGAACTCCTCGCGCAGGCGCTCCTGGAAGTAACGGTGGTTGTGCACCTGGGTCAGGCCGTCCGTCACCGCCAGGCGCCGCAGTTCCTCGACCTGGGAGTGAAGTGACCTCAACCGGGAGTGCGCCTCCAGGCTCCGGTAGAGCCTCAAACGCAGCTCTTCATCGTCCCATGGGGTCAGAATTACCTCAGCCCCCCTGCGCAGCGCAGCCAGGCGCAAGGCCCGGTCTTCCGGGGGAGCCAGGACCACCACGGCGGGTTGGGGCGCCGGTTGCGGTGGGGTGAGGGCCTCCAGGAGCCCCAGGGCCTGGGCCTCGTCGGGCCCGCCGGAGCAGAGCAGGACGCCGTCTACCTCCTGGGTCAGCCCGAGCGCCTCCGGCCCGGAGCGGGCCACACGGAGCGCGAAGTCCTCCGGGCCGAGCGTGCGCACCAGCTGAGGCAGCAGTGCCTGTGAATCGTCCACGACCAGAAGCGTGTAGGGCTGGGTTTTCACCGTGTCCCCGTAAAATGATGACTAGGCGGTACTATAGGGGTTTCCCACGAGAAGGGCCAAGGGGTTTGCCTGCGGGTAGGGGCTCTGCTAGCGAGCCCGCGTTTCCTTCCGGACGGAACGCGCGCGACATGACGACCGTGGCCAAGTACCCGAGCATCAGCCTCTTCTTCCCCGCCTGGAACGAAGAGGACTACGTGGAGCGCGCGGTGAGCCGCGCACTGGAAGTGCTACCGAAGCTCACCGACGACTTCGAAATCATCGTCGTCAATGACGCCTCCACGGACCGGACCCAGGAGGTCTGCGACACGTTGGCGGCGAAGGTGCCTCAGCTAAGGGTCATCACCCACCCCGTGAACCTGAAGCTGGGCGGAGCGATGCGCACGGGGCTGGCGGCGAGCACGAAGGACCTGGTGCTGTACTCGGACATCGACCTGCCGTGGGACATGCGCGAGCTGGAGCGGGCGCTGCACCTGATGGGCTACCTGGAGGCGGACATGATCTGCGCCTTCCGGTTCGACCGCACGAGCGAGGGCGCCAAGCGCATCGTGTACTCGTTCGTCTACAACCTGCTCATCCGGGCGCTGTTCGACATCCAGATCAAGGACGTGAACTTCAGCTTCAAGCTGATGCGCCGCCAGGTGCTGGAGTCGATGGAGCTCAGGAGCCAGGGCTCGTTCATCGACGCGGAGCTGGTGGTGAAGGCCATCCGCAAGGGCTTCCGCGTGTTCCAGATGGGCGTGGACTACTTCCCGCGCACGCGCGGCATCTCCACGCTGGCGTCGCCGTCGGTCATCTTGAAGATGGTGAAGGAGCTGGTGGCGCTGTACCCGGAGACGCGCTCGCCGTCGCCGCCGGTCAAGCCGGTGCGCCTGCCTCCGTCCGTGCAGCAGTTGCGCTCGGTGCCGGGCCAGGCGGGGCGCGGGTAGGACGGACATGGCGTCGCGCACCCGCCTCATCGTCAACGCGGACGACCTGGGCCTGCATCCGTCGCTGGACGCGGGCATCCTCAAGGCGCACCGCGAGGGCATCGTGACCAGCGCGACGCTGCTGGCCATGGGGCCCTCCGCGGCGGAGGCCGTGGGCTTGGCGAAGGCGCAAGGGCTGGCGGTGGGCGTGCACCTGGCGCTGTCCACGCGGCTTCCCTGCGCGGCTCCCGCTGAGGCCGTGCGGACGGTGGCGCCGGGCGGGCGGCTGCGGGGCAACTGGGCGGAGTTCGCGAAGGCGTGGGTGACGGGGCGGGTGCGGAGGGAAGAGCTGGAGCGGGAGCTGTCCGCGCAGCTCTTCCGCGCTCGGGAGCTGGGCGCGCGGGTGGATCATCTGGACGGGCACCAGCACCTGCACTTGTTGCCGGGGGTGCGGTCGGTGGTGGAGGGCATCGCCGCGCGCGAGGGCCTGCCCCTGCGGTGGCCGGATGCGCTCCCGCGCGCGTCGTGGCTGCGGGCTCCCGGGCCCGCGTTGAAGACGACGGTGCTGGCGGTGCTCGCGCGGACGGCGCCTCGGGCCCGGCCGGGCGTGCGGCGGGTGAGCGCGGGCGGCGTATTCGAGGCGGGCCGGCTGGATGAGTCCGCGCTGCTCTCGGTGCTGGACTCGCTGCCGGCGGGGGACTTCGAGCTGGGGTGTCACCCCGGTGAGGGCGCTCCGCATGTGCCGGAGGATCCAGCGTGGACCTATGGCTGGGAGGCGGAGCTGGCCGCGCTCACCAGTCCCCGGGTGAAGGCGAAGCTCGTGGAGCGGGGCATCACGCTCGCGAACTACGGCGAGCTTCAGCGGGCCTCGGCGTCGTAGAGCAGGTGCGGCGTGGTGTAGCCCGCGCCCAGGCCCACGACTTCACGCACTTCGAAGCCTGCGTCGCGGAGCATGCGCACGCCGTCGACTCGCGGCTTGAGCACCATGCCTCCGCTGGCCTTGGTGCGCCCCAGGAGCGAGACCATCACCCACTCCTGCGCGAGCGCCTTCGCGTGCTTCCAGGAGCGGTCGCCTTCGACTTCCTTCAACAGGAAGCGGCCTCCGGGCTTGAGCAGGCCGCGCACGGACTGGAGGAAGCCGGGCCACCGCTCATCGGGCAGCAGGTACAGCACGTCGCAGACCACCACCGCGTCGAGGGTGTGCGGCTGCGTCTTCGCGAGCTCTTCCACGGAGCCCACGTCCAGCGTCACGTTGGGCAGCCCCGACAGGGCCTGCTTCGCCCAGTGCACCTTGCGCTCATCCAGGTCCACTCCGAGCACCCGGCGCTCCGGCACCGCGAGCGCCATCACCGCGGACAGGAGGCCGTGCCCGCAGCCGATGTCCGCCACCGTCCCGGCGGGCAGACGCGACGCCACCGCGAGCAGGGGGGCCGAGGACGCCCGCGCGTGCACGTGGAAGCGCTCGCCCGCGGGCAGGTGCGCGTAGAGCTCCAGCGCCTGGGACATGAGCCCGCTCATGACGCGGCCTCCGCGCTCGGGGCCGCGGCTCGCGCCAGCGCTCGTCCCATCCGTCCGCTCATGACACGTACTCCGCCGCACCGAAGGCCACCGTCAGCGCCAGCATCACGCATGCGCTGGTCGCGAGCACTCCCCACCTCGTGCGCGGCCGTTCCTTGAGCAGCAGCGCCAGCGTGAGGAACAGCGGGAAGGCGGCCAGCAGGTAGCGCCCCATGCCCATGAAGTCCTTGCTGGACAGTGCGGGCAATCCCACGATGGCCAGCGTGTACACGCCATAGCCCCACCCCAACCGCTTCACCGTGGGCCACACCAGCGCGAGCGCCCCCACCGTGACGGCCGCGTGCCCCATCAGCCTGAAGCCGTCCGACAGCGACATCTCCCGGCTGAAGCCCTGGAACCAGCGCAGCTTCGCCCACGTGCGCCAGCCCGGCTTCTGGTCCCACCCCGGCGCGGACTGCACCTTCACGAACGCGAACGGCTCTCCGAACGCCTTCCATTGGTAGAGCACGTACAGCACGAAGCCCGCCGCCGCGAACACCGGCAGCAGGTCCATCAGGCTCCACTTCAGGCCGCGCTCGTGCTTCCACTCCAGCCGCCGCGCCAGCAGGCCCACCACCAGCGCGGGCGCCACCGGCCGCGCCGCCGTGGCCACCGCCGCGAGCAGCACCGCCCACCCCAACTGCCCCCGCTCCAACAGCAGGAACGCTCCGATGATGAGCAGGAGGAACAGCGCGTCCGAATACATCGCCCCGTAGAGGAAGAACGCGAACGGATAGAACGCCAGCAGCAACCCCGCGTTCCTCGCCGCCTCTTCATCCGCTCGCGTGCGCGCCCACAGCGTGAAGACGTACAGCGCGCCCAGGCCGCACAGCATGGTGACGAGCACGCCCGCGAGGAACGTGTCCAAGTACAAGAGGCCCAGTCCGCGCAGCACCAGGGGATACAGCGGGAAGAACGCCACCGGGCTCTGCTGGCCGGGCGTGTAGCTGTAGCCCGCCGTCGCGATGTGCGCGTACCAACCGGCGTCGAAGTGCGTCCAGCCCACGAGGATGGGAGCGCCCGGCCACGTCAGCCGCGCGGGGCTGTAGCCCTGCGGGAACACCATCGCGGACACCGCTACCAGCGCGGTGCACACCGCCAGGGCCGCGAGCCCGGCGGTCAGAACAACACGAGGAGCGGAACGGACCATGTGGGGCATGCCCCTTGGTCCAGAACCGCCCCTCGCGTCAAGTCAAGCCCGGAAACAGGGAGAAAACCGTTTGAGGTCCCCTCACTGCCCGGTGCGTCACGCGCTCAGGACTCGTAGAAGCCCTTGTTGGCGCGCACCTTCTCCACCAGCAACGGCGCGGGCGTGAAGCGCTCGCCGTACTTGTCCTGGTAGTGCTCCAGCTTGCGCAGCAGGTTGGCCGGGCCCAGGGCGTCCGCGTACCGGAACGGGCCGCCCAGGAACGGCGGGAAGCCCAGGCCGAAGATGGCGCCCACGTCGCCGTCGCGCGGGCTGCGCAGGATGCCTTCACCCAGGCAACGGATGGCCTCGTTCACCATCTGCAGCGCGACGCGTTCCGCCATCTCCGCGGGGTCCAGGGACTTGCGGTCCTTGCCGTGCGGCAGGAGCAGGTAGACCTGCGGGTCCACCTCCTTCTTCTTCCCGTTCTCGTACAGGTAGAAGCCCTTGTTCGTCTTGCGGCCCAGGCGGCCGTCGGACACCACGCCCGCCAGCGCCTTGGGCGCCACCATGCGCTTGCCGAACGCGGCCTCCATGATGGGCCCCACCTTCTGGGCCACGTCGATGCCCACCTCGTCCAGCAGCGTGATGGGCCCCACTGGGAAGCCGAAGTCCACCAGCGCCTTGTCCAGTTGGACGATGTCCGCGCCTTCCGCCAGCAGGTACGCCGCCTCGTTCATGTACGGCGCGAGGATGCGCGACGTGTAGAAGCCCGGCCCGTCGTTGACGACGATGACCGTCTTGCCCTGCTTCTTGCCCACGTCCACGCAGGTGGCCGTCACCCACTCCGCCGTGCCCGGGTGCGTGATGATCTCCAGCAGCGGCATTTTGTGGACCGGGCTGAAGTAGTGCATGCCAATCACCTGCGAGGGGCGCTTGCTGCCCTTCGCCAGCTCGCCAATGGGCAGGCTGGAGGTGTTGGACGCGAAGATGGTGTTCTCGCCGGTGACGGCCTCCACCTCCGCGATGACCTGGTGCTTGAGCTTCAGGTCCTCGAAGACGGCTTCGATGATCAGGTCCACCGACTTGAAGCCGCTGTAGTCCGTGCCCGCGGTGATGTTGGACAGCTTCGCGTTCGACTCCAGCCGCGTGAGCGAGCGGCGCTTCACGCGCTCATCCAGCACCGTCTGCACCTGCTTGAGCGCGCGGCCCGCGCCCGCGTCGTCCCGGTCCTTCACGCGCACGGGCACGCCCTGGAGCACGCCGGCCACGTAGGCGATGCCGCCGCCCATGAGGCCGCCACCCAGCACGCCCACCTTCTTCACCTCGCGCGGCTTCAGGTTGGGGTTGGAGGTGCCGTTCTCCTTCTTCAGCGCCGTGGTGGCGAAGAAGATTTCGACCAGACGCCGCGACACGTCCGTGAACACCAGCTCGCCAAAGGCCTTCGCCTCCGCCTCCAGGCCCGCCTTGCGGCCGGACTCCAGGCCCACGCGGATGACCTGCAGCGCCTTCTCCTGCGCGGGGTACTTGCCGCGCGTCTTCTTCAGGAGCTGCTTCTTCGCCTGGTCGAACATCACCTTGCGGCCGAGCGGGTTGTCCTCCAGCGCCGCTTCCTTCCAGAGGTCCTTGTTGATGAGCCCCTGGAAGAGACCGGCGATGCCCTTCTTCTTGCCGCTCTGGGCCACGGCCTTGAAGCCCTGGTGCGAACGCTCCACCTTGAGCGTGCCCGCCGCCAGCTCCGCCGCGCGCTTGAGCGCGAGGTCCTTGAGCATGGGCACCGGCACGACTTCATCCACGACGCCCAGCTTCTTCGCCTTGGACGGCTTGACGTTCTTGCCGGTGAGGATGAGGTCCAGCGCGGCCTCCGCGCCAATCAGCGCGGGCAGCCGCTGCGTGCCGCCAGCGCCGGGGATGAGGCCCAGCTGCGTCTCCGGCAGGCCCACCACCGACTTGGGGCTGTCCGTGACGATGCGGTAGTGGCACGCGAGCACCCACTCCAGGCCGCCGCCCAGGCACGCGCCGTGGATGGCCGCGACCACGGGCTTGGAGAAGGCCTCCAGCCGGTCGAACTCCGCGTGCGCGGCGCGGCTGATGGCCTCCACGTCCGCCGGGGACTTGATGGTCTGCAGGAAGTCGATGTTCGCGCCGGCGACGAAGTTGTCCTTCTTGCCGGAGATGAAGACGACGGCCTTCACCTCCGGGTCCCGCTCCGCCTGGAGGAGCAGGTCGGAGAACGCGGCGCCCACGTCCGGGGACAGCGTGTTCACCGGCGAGCCCGGCTGGTCCACGGTGATGACCGCGACGCCGTTCGTGACGTCGTAGCTCAAGCCCTGCTTCGCTTCGACTGCCTCTTGCTTGGTCGCCATCACGCACGCTCCAGGATGACCGCGGCGCCCAGGCCACCCGCGGCGCAGACGGTGCACAACACCGTGTTCTTGTTCCGACGCTTCAGCTCATTCAGGGCCTGCGTGATGATGCGCGCGCCCGTGGCACCGAACGGGTGCCCGATGGAGATGGAGCCGCCCGTCACGTTCAGGATGGACCGGTCCACCTCGCCCACCGGCGCGTTGAAGCCCGCCTTCTTCGCGAACTCCTTCGACGCCAGCGCCTGGAGGTTGCTCGCCACCTGCGCGGCGAAGGCCTCGTGCATCTCCACCAGGTCGATGTCCGCGAGCTTCATCCCCGCGCGCTTGAGCGCCACGGGCGCCGCGTACGCCGGGCCCTGGAGCAGTTGGTCGCCCGGGTCCGTGGCCGCGAACGCGTGCGAGCGCAGGAAGCCCAGCGGCTCGTAGCCCAGCGCCTTCGCCTTCTCCTCGCTCATCAGCAGCAGCGCCGCGGCGCCGTCCGTCAGCGGGGACGCGTTGCCGGCGGTGACGCTGCCATAGCGGCGGTCGAACACCGGCTTGAGCTTGGACAGCGCCTCCAGGCTGGTGTCCTCGCGCACGATGTTGTCCTTCGTGGCGATCTGCTCGTACTTGGGCGGCACGGTGACGTGCATCACCTCACCGTCGAACAGGCCTTCCTTCCACGCGCGGGCCGCGTTCTGGTGCGAGTTGAACGCGATGAGGTCCTGCTCCTCGCGGGTGATGCCGTTCTCCTTGGCCATCTTCTCCGCGCTCTCGCCCATCGTCTCGCCGGTGGAGTACTCGGCGATGGCGGGGGGCACGGGGATGAGGTCCTTGGCCTTGAGCTTCTGGAAGGGCTTGAGCTTGTCCGGAAGGCTCTTGCCCTTGGACGACGCGGCCAGCGCGTGCGCCAGCGGGCGGCTGGTGAAGATGGGCGCGTCCGACAGGGACTCGGTGCCGCCGGTGATGACGACGTCCGCGTCCCCCAGCGCGATGGCGTTGGCGCCCGCCACCATGGACTGGATGGACGTGGCGCAGGCACGCGCCACCGTGAAGGCGTCAATGCGCTTGGGCAGGCCCGCCGCCAGCACCACTTCGCGCGCGATGGACGGCGCGGTCAGCGTGGGGATGACCTGTCCGAAGACGAGCTGGTTGATTTCGTTGGGGTCCAGGTCGCTGCGCTGCACCAGCTCCTGGACCACCATCCGGCCCAGGTCCAGCGCCGTCAGGTTCGCGAAGACGGTGCCCGCCTTCGCGAACGGCGTCCGCAGACCGCGAACGATGGCCACCCGCCGGTGGCCGTTGCGCTTCTCGCTTGCCATGTGTGCCTCACCCTCTGTGAAACGAGTGAGGCGCTTCTAACGGCGGGCAATGCACCGCGTCAATGTCGGATTGATTCTTGAGTCAACTGCTCGCCAGTCGGCCGGGCGGGGGATTGTTCAGCCGAGCGTGCCCTGGCGGAGGGCGGCGCCGTGCTTGTGGACGGCCTCCACGAGGAACTTCGCGGCGCCCGGGTCGGTGGGCGGGAGGATGCCGTGGCCCAGGTTGAAGATGTGCCCGGTGGGGCCGGCGCGGCGGAGGATGTCCTTCACGCGACCGTCCAGCTCTTCACGGGGAAGGAAGAGGTGGAGCGGATCCAGGTTGCCCTGGGTCGCCACGTCCGGCCCGAGGATGCGGCGGCCCTCGTCCACGGGGCAGCGCCAGTCCAGGCCGATGACGTCCGCGCCGGTGCGCTTCAGGAGCGGCAGGTGCGGCGTCATGTTCACGCCGAAGAGGATGACGGGGACGCCGGTGGCCTTGAGCTCCGTCACCATCTCGGTGAGGTACGGGAGGCTGAAGCGTTCGAAGTCCCAGGGGGACAGCTCGCCGCCCCAGGAGTCGAAGATTTGAACAATCTTCGCGCCGGCCTCCACCTGCATCTTGAGGTACGGGATGAGGGTGTCGGTGAGCTTCCGGAAGAGGCGGTGGGCGACTTCGGGCTGCTCGAAGAGCAGGCGCTTGATCTGGATGTAGCTCTTGGAGCCGCCGCCCTCGACCATGTACGCGGCCAGGGTGAAGGGCGCGCCCGCGAAGCCGATGACGGGCACGGAGTCGTTGATGGCCTTGCGCGTGCGGCGGATGGCCTCGGCGACGAAGCCGGTGCCTTCCACGGGGTCGGGGACGCCGAGCTTGTCGATGTCCGCGGGCGTGCGCAGCGGGTTGGGGAAGTGGGGGCCCTTGTCACCCAGCTCCAGGTGGATGCCCATGGCCTCCACGGGGATGAGGATGTCGGAGAAGATGATGGCCGCATCCACGCCCAGGCGGGTGATGGGCTGGACGGTGACTTCCGCGGCCAAGTCCGGGTTCTTGCAGAGGTCCAGGAACGCGATGTTGCCGCGGATGGCTCGGTACTCGGGCAGGTAGCGGCCCGCCTGACGCATCAGCCACACGGGGGTGGTGTCGGTGGGCTGGCGGCGCGCCGTGCGCAGGAGTCGGTCGTTCACGTCGTCACCTTCGTGGGGCGAGAGGGAGGCAGGGACTTCACGGACCGGGGTGTACCCTATCTTCATGACCCGGTTGAACCGCTACGTTCCGAGCCTGTTCGCGCTCGCATGCATGGCCTGTGCGGCAGGGCGGACGGCTGCTCCCGCCCAGCCTCAGTGGCCGCTGTCTCATGAGCTGGTCCGCTGGGAGCCGGTTCCCGGGGCGAGCGTCGTGGCGCCTCGGGTGCCTCCTGGGGCACCTCGGGTCGACCCTGCAGGGGTCTATTCTGGATGTAAGGACATCAATCCCGCTTACATTAGCGGTATCGAGCCCCAGGCCACGGCTTACGTCACCTGCTCGTGGCACCAGTTGGACTTGGGCCGACAGCTCAACATCGACCTGGCCACCAATGTCTATGAGCCTCACGCGTCGTCAGAAGAGAAGCGTGAGCAACTCCGAGTGACGCTGATCCAGCGATACGGCATTTCAGAGAAGGAGCTCACCCGGTTACCCGCCCCCTGGTTCGGGTGGGAATGGCGCAAGAGCGTTCAAGAGTGGCTTGGGCCTCCAGAAGAGCAGCCAGACGGTCCGGGAGAGTTGCTCCGAGACCGTTGGATCGTCGCCGGCACGGGCCGTCTCTTCGTTCAGGTGATCTCCTCGGGAGACGATCCGTTCCCTGAGGGCGAGGCCTTCCTCGAATCGCTGCGGGTCACTGACCTGAAGTGACGATTCAGCCGCCGTCCCGTCCGCCGCCGTGGTCGTCGCTGCCGCCGTCGTCGTCCCCACCGTCATCGTCATCCGCGGGCAGCGTGATGGGCTGAACACGCTCCTCGCCCTCACGGACGCAGACCTCCGTCTCCACGTCCTCCAGGTCGTCGGCCTTGACCTCCAGCGCGTAGCAGCCCGCGGGCAGCGGCCCCAGGCGCACCTCGCCGCTGCTCGTGTCCACCTTCGCGCGGTCTTCTCCCGTGCCTCGCAGCTCCACCTCGACGTCGGGCGGGATGGCGCCCTGTTCGTCCCGCACCCTCACGGTGAGGAAGGCCCCGGGCTTCCCCTGGATGTCACCCACGTCGGTGACCCTTGCACCCTGCGCCAACACGGGCGTCCTCGCCGCCTGCGTACGTGAGGCGACCACGTACAGCTCCAGCGGCACCGCTGGCACGCCGTCCAGTTCGAAGCGGCCGTCCGCGGCCACCGTCGCGCGCAGCTCCGAATGGCCCAGCACGCTGACGCGCGCCACGCCGGACTCCGCGCCCAGCACGCGGCCTCGCACGGTGCCCGTGCGCAGGTCTCCGTTGTCGAAACCGCCACAGCCCACGAGCGCCAACACCAGCGCTCCGCCGCATGTCCTGGCTCGCATCAGAAGCGGTACCCTCCGGCCAGCATCAGGCCTCCAAAGCCCACTGTGCGCGTCTGCCCGTCCACCGGGACGTAGGCCCACAACGCCTGTGCGCGCGCCTCCACCATCCACGCCGGGCTGAAGCGGAACGACAGCGCGGCCATCCACCCCGGCCAGGCCGTGACGTACTGCTCGTTCCGGTCCAGCAGCTCCAACTGGAAGGAGCGCTGCAACCACAAACCGGCCACGCGAGGACCGGTGGACAGACCCAGCCGGCCCCACGTCCACGTGGGCCCCACCGCCACTCCCACGAGCAGCGTGCGGTGCCGCACCGGCACGTCGCCACCTGGATCCAACCGCAGCGACTGACGCCCCTGCCCCGCCGCCACGTCCACCCAGAGGTCCAGCTTCCCGTCCAGGAGCACGCCCTCCCAGCCCAGCCCCACGCCCGCCTGCGCCGACGCCGGCAGCACCTGCTCGCGGCTCTGTCCATCCAGGAAGCCGAGCATGCCTCCGCCCAGCGTCACCGTGCGCTTGGGCCCGTCCGTCATGGGACGCAGGAACGCCTCCAGTTCGCGCCGCTCGCCGGAGCGCAGCGCCACGGTGTCCTCCCACAACACCTGGCCTCCCTTGCGCAGCTCCAGCTTCCGCTTGCCCTCCGGCACCACCACGCCTCCGGGCAACTCGCCCGCATCGTGGCCATCCACCTTGAGCGTGAAGCCCTCCAGCCTCGCGCTGTAGGAGAAGACCTCTGGCTGCCCTGGCCGCTGCAAGGAGCCGGACAGCAGCACCGGATCCGCGCCCACTTCCAGAATCTGCGCGCTGGGACGCTGGCGCCCTTCCGTATAGGCCCAGGTGTTGCGGCGGGCCTGGTCGTGGGCTTCGGTGGCGCTCACCGCGCCGTCGCGATTGCGGTCGCCACTTCCGTCGAGCGCCTGGATGAGGAAGTGCGTGTAGATGTCATTGGCCAGCGCGTCGTCCTCTCGCGCGGCCTCACCCCAATCGCTGGCGGACAACACCAGCGAGGCGCGGCTCGCGGCCTCCAATGGCTGCGGCAGGAAGGCCGCCTTCGTGTGCGCGAGCTCGTCGCGGACCTCCGGCGGCAGCAGCGACTTACCGGTGCCGCTGTGACAGGTGGCCAGCACCAGCACGCGCCGCCGCGAACCCAGTCGCTCCAGCGACTGCTCCAGCGTGGCCATGTCCAACCCCGTGCCGGCCACGTCGCGGTAGCGGGTGTCGGACGTCACCAGATAGCGCTGCAGCTCGCCCCTCGCGTCGCGCGCCAGCGAACCGTGTCCGGACACGTACACGAGCACCGTGTCCTGGGGCCGCCAGGGACGCGCCTCCAGCGCCTGGAGCGCGGCGAGCACCGACGTTCGCGTCGTCTGCTCCGGCCGCGTGAGCACCGTCACGGAGCGGAAGCCTCCGCGCGCTGGATCCGCCAGCACACGGCCCAGGTCGTCCGCGTCCTTCGCCGCGTAGCGCAGCCCGTTCCAGGAGGCGTCCGTGTACGCGGAGATGCCGATGAGCAGCGCGTGCCGTTCGCCCTCCTGCGCCGAAGCCAGCACGCCATCATCCAGGCGCACCCGCACCGCGCGGCCCTTCTCCCGCGACTCCACCGAGCGGCACGCGCCGAGCACCACCAGCGCCAGCACCACGGGGATGAACAGCAGGCGGGACACGCGCGGCTCCTCAGGGAGCAGCATGCCCCGACTCCACCTTCAAGCGAAGGCGGGCCTGGGCCGCGTCCGGTGGCACCTGTCCGCTGACGCGCACCGCCTCCAGCGCCGCGTTCTCCTGTTCACCGTGCGGCCAGGCGACCAACACCAGCGTCACGGGTCCGCGCTCATCCTCCAGGGACACGCCCGCCAGGTCCTCGCCGTCGCGCAGGTCGTGCGTGCCCGGCGTCAATGCATGGCGGCCCAGCACCTGCGGCGGCACACCCGGGGCTTCGCGCACCAGCAGTGCGTCCGCGGACTCACTGGCGTGGTAGCGCAGGAGCACCACGGCTTCGGGCGGAAGCACCGCGTCCGCGGCGACCGCGCGCACTTCGCCATCCGGTAATCGCGCCGCGGCCGTGAGCTCCAGCGCGAGCGGTGCAGTGCCCTTGATGCGCTGCGAGGGTGACTCCACGCTGCCCGGACCTCCGGCCCCTGGACGCACCACGAGCGCCAGGAGGACCGCGGCGGCCACCGCGCCCAGTCCTCCGGTCAGCCATGCCCGCTGGGGCGCGCGCATCTTCCGACGCACCCGCGCCCAACCGACCGCATTCTCGCGGACGGGACGGCCCGAGGCCGCGACGAGCGCTTCGTCCGCCAGCGCGTTCAACCCCGGAAGCGCATCGGGCTCCGCGTCGTCGCGCGCGAGGAACGCCTCGCACGTCTCACACGGATGCGAGAGGTGCTCGGCGAAGTAGCGCACCGCTTCGGGCTCGCGCCGTTCGAGCTGCTTCGCGGACTCCACGTCCAGATGTCTGTCGCTCGCGCCCATGGTTCAGCCCACCTCCGCGGCCAGCAGCCGCGCCAGCAGCTCGCGCTTCACGCGGGCCCGGAAGCGCTCCAGCCGCATCGTCACCGCGCTCTTGCCCAGTCCCAGCCGGTCGGCGATCTCCCGCGCGCTCAGCTCGCCCTCCAAATAGAAGAGGCGGACGGTCTCCTTCTCCGGGCCCTCGGGCAGGCCTTCGATGAGCGCGCGCACCACGGCCACGCGGCGCTCCAGCGTCAACGACGGAGGCAGCGCGGGCGCGACCGTGTCCAGTTCGCGCGCCAGGTCCTCCTCCACGCGGGCCCGGGCCTTCGCGCCACGACTGAGCGCATAGGCATGATGCCGCGCGATGGTCAGCAGCCAGCCGCTGAACGCGCGCGGATGCTGGAGCCGGGGCAGCTCGCGGAAGGCGCGCACGAACGTCTCCTGCACGGCGTCCTCCACCTCCGCCGTGCCCAGGACTCCCGAGCCCTGGGCCACGCGGCGCACGGCCCCGTGGAAGCGCTGGTAGAGCTGACCGCACGCGGACTGATCACCCCGCGCCGCCCGGCGGATGCAGTCCGCCAGCTCCTGCTCCGTCACGCCGCCCTCCCCGCCCGCTTCGCGCACGCGCGCGACGACCGCGTGCCGGGGCAGGGCCCCCGAGGCGATGCCGGTCCAGGTGAGAGGATGCAAGCCATGACCCCTGTTCAGTAACCGTCCCTGAGGAAGGAGTCACGGGGGGCTTTTCCGGCCACGTACGCCCGGCCGATTCCCCAGGCCTCCCTCCGGAAATCCGCGCGGAAAATCCGGCCCGTGGCCGTTTTTCGCGGCCGGACTCCCTTCCTTCAGCGGAAGGGATGACGGGCGGACATCGCACGGCCGGTGCGAGTCCACGGGCCCGTCATCCCCCACGGAACCAGGAGACACACGTCATGCGTCGTTTCATCGGTCTGTTCGCGTCCCTCATGTGGCTGTCCGCGTGCGGCAACAGCACGTCCTCGGTGGGGTTGAGCACGCGGATGGGGAGCGCGGTCACGGGCTCGGCCCTGACGCGCACGTCCAGCCAGCGGCTGGAGCTCTCCAATGGCATCACCGTGGAGCGTGTGCGGCTGTCGGTGCGCGAGCTGGAGCTCAAGCGCGAAGGCCACCATGACGACCGCTCCGACGACGACTCCGACGCCGGGAGCGACGACGACAAGAGCGAGTTCAAGCAGCGCACGGGGCCCTTCCTCATCGACCTGTCCGGCACGGCGCTGGACGGCCAGATGGTGCGCCTGCAGGACATCTCCGTGGACGTCGGCACCTACGACGAGATCGAATTCGACATCGGCAAGGTCGACCCCGCGACCGCCCCGACCGCGTTGAAGGAGCTGGCTGAGCAGGGGGCGTCGCTCATCATCGACGGCCACATCGACGGCGAGCCCTTCCAGTTCGTCTCCAGCCTCCGCGTGGAGCAGGAGCGCGAGGTGAGCTTCGAAATCGCCGAGGGCGACGACCAGAACGTGACCTTCAACATCGACCCGAGCGGCTGGTTCACCGACAAGGACGGCAAGCGGCTGGACCCGCGTGAGTCCAGCGCCCGGTCGCAGTTGGAGAACAACCTCCAGAAGTCCATCGACGCCTTCGACGACCACGACCGCAACGGCGGCGAGGACGACGACGACCACGACCGCCACGGCGGCCGGAGCGGCGGCGAGGACTGAAGCACGTCCCCGCCGTCCCACCGCTCCGTCACCCGAGCGTTCGCGCCAGGTACGGAGCGGTGCGGCTCTCCTTCACCTTCGCCACCTGCTCCGGTGTGCCCTGCGCCACCACGCGGCCTCCGGCGTTGCCCGCGCCGGGTCCCACGTCGATGACATGGTCGCTGGCGGCGACGACGCGCAGGTCGTGCTCCACGACGATGACCGTGTTGCCCGCGTCCACCAGTCCCTCCAGCTGCGTCATCAGCTTGTCCACGTCCGCCGGGTGCAGGCCCGTGGTGGGTTCGTCCAGCACGTAGAGCGTGTCGCCGTGCTGCGTGCGCTGCAGCTCCGTGGCCAGCTTGATGCGCTGGGCTTCGCCTCCGGACAGCTCCGTCGCGGGCTGGCCCAGGCGCAGGTAGCCCAGGCCCACGTCGCGCAGCACCTTGAGTGCGCGCTGGAGCGGCGGCTCTTCGGTGAAGAAGTCGAAGGCGCCGTCCACCGTCAGCCCCAGCACGTCCGCGATGTTCTTCTCGCGGTAGCGCACCTCCAGAGTCTTCGCGTTGTAGCGGGTGCCGTGGCACGTGGGGCACGGCGCGTACACGCTGGGCAGGAAGAGCAGCTCCACGCTCACGAAGCCCTCGCCCTCGCACGTATCGCAGCGGCCTCCCGCCGTATTGAAGGAGAAGCGCCCCGCGCCGTACTTGCGCGACTTCGAAAGGGGCGTCGCCGCGAACAGCTTGCGCACGTGGTCGAAGAGGCCCGTGTACGTCGCCAGATTGGAGCGCGGCGTGCGGCCGATGGGCTTCTGGTCCACCGTCACCAGCCTGCGGATGGCCTCCATCCCCTGCTTGATGTGTCCCTCGCTCGCCATCACCGGCTCGCGGTCCAGCGGCTCGCCCTCCTCCTCTTCCGGCGCCAGCGTCTGGCCCAGTCTTCCCGCCACCAGCTCCACCAGCGCCTGGCTCACCAGGCTGGACTTGCCGGAGCCGGACACGCCCGTCACCGTGGTGAAGACGCCCAGCGGGAAGTCCACGTCCAGCCCGCGCAGGTTGTTGCGCCTCACGCCCTCCAGGCGCAGCCGCCCCGTGGGCTTCCGGGGTTCGCGGCGGCGCAGAGCCTCTTCCTCGAAGAGATAGCGTCGCGTCCGGGACGCCTCCACCTTCGCCAGTCCTTCCGGCACCCCGCTGTAGAGCACGCGTCCTCCGTGCTCACCGGCCGCAGGGCCCACGTCGACGATCCAATCCGCGTGGCGGATGACGTCCACCTCGTGCTCCACCACGAACAGCGAGTTGCCCGCTTCCTTCAGGCGGTCCAGCGCCGTGAGCAGCGACTCCGTGTCCGCGGGGTGCAGGCCGGCGGACGGTTCGTCCATCACGTACACCACGCCGAAGAGGTTGGAGCGCACCTGCGTGGCCAGCCGCAGCCGCTGCAACTCACCCGGTGACAGCGTGGGCGTGCTGCGCTCCAGCGACAGGTAGCCCAGGCCCAGGTCGGTCAGCACCTGGATGCGCCCGAGCAGGTCCTTGGTGATGCGCTGGGCGACGATGAGCTTCTCCGGGTGTTCGCGGGCCATGACGTCCGCGTCCTTCCCCTTCCCTTCCGCCGTGGGTTTGATCAGCTCCGCGACCTGCTCCAGCGGCATGCGGGACAGCTCGCCGATGTCGCGGCCCGCGAACGTCACCGACAGGGACTCGCGCTTCAGGCGCTTGCCCTCGCACAGCGAGCAGTCGCTGGCGACCATGTAGCGGGCGACGCGCTTCTTCATCATCGCGCTCTGCGTCGTCGCGAAGGTGGTCATCACGTAGCGCTTCGCGCCCGTGAAGGTGCCCATGTAGCTGGGGGTCTCCTTGCGAGCCATGGCCCGCTTCACCTCCGCGGACGTGAAGCCCGCGTAGACGGGGACCGTGGGCTGCTCGTCGGTGAAGAGGATCCACTGGCGGTCCTTCTTCGGCAGGTCGCGCCAGGGCTTGTCGATGTCGTACCCGAGCGTCACCAGGATGTCGCGCAGGTTCTGGCCGTGCCACGCGGGCGGCCACGCGGCGACGGCGCGCTCGCGGATGCTCAAGGAGTCATCCGGCACCATGGAGCGCTCCGTGACTTCGAACACGCGGCCGATGCCGTGGCACTTGGGGCACGCACCCGCGGGCGTGTTCGGGGAGAACGCATCCGAGTCCAGCCGCTCCAGCTTCGGCGGGTAGTTGCCCGCGCGCGAGTACAGCATGCGCACGGAGTTCGACAGGGTCGTCACGCTGCCCACCGACGAGCGAGACGTCGGCGCGCCCCGGTGTTGCTGGAGCGCCACCGCCGGTGGCAGCCCGTCGATGGAGTCCACCTCCGGCACGCCCACCTGATCAATCAGGCGACGGGCGTACGGGGCCACGGATTCGAAGTAGCGCCGCTGCGCCTCCGCGTAGAGCGTCCCGAACGCCAGCGACGACTTGCCGGAGCCGGACACGCCGGTGAAGACCACCAGCGCGTCGCGAGGGATGTCCACGTCCACGTGCTTCAGGTTGTGTTCGCGTGCGCCCCGGACGCGGACGAAGCCGGAGGGGTCGGAGGTCTTGCGGGTGCGAGGTGCTTTCGGAGTGGCCATGCCGGGGCGGACGTTGCCCACCCGTCAGCGCGCGGTCATCCAAGAAGCGAACCGCCTCGTCGGAATCCAGATGAGTTCCGGGCCGCTACCGTCTGACGGAGGACAAGACTCAGCCCCCTGGCCGCTCCAGCCCGAGCGCCGCCGGCAGCACGTACTGTCCGAACAGGACCAGGGGGAGCGCCGAGCCCGCATCATTATAGTGGCTGCCGGTGAAGGCCGCGGTGACGCCCAGCGAAGGCGCGACGAAGACGTACTGGCCTCCGTTGCCCCGTGCGAAGGACACCTCCACCGGCGTGCCCTGGATGACGAAGCGGGCGCTCCACCACAGGAGCCCATAGTTCGCGTCGCCCAGCGGCCCCAGCGCCTTGCCGGACTCCGCCACCCACGCCTCGGAGACGCGGCGCTCGCCCTGCCACGCGCCGCCGTCGAGCATCAGCTGCCCCACCTTGAGGAAGTCGCGCGGACGCAGGCGCAGGTGGCCGCCGGTGTCCGTGCCCTTCTTGCCCGCGGGCTGCCAGGTGACGTCCTGGACCTGCATCGGCGTGAACAGCCACTCACGCGACAGGTCCGTGATGGAGCGGCCGCTGACGTGCTCCAGCACGGCGCCCAGCAGCACCACGCCGCCCGTGCAGTAGCGCGTCACGGTGCCGGGCTCGTCCCGCATGGGCACGTCCACGATGAAGCGGGCCCAGTCGTCCGTGTCGTACATCCGCTCTTCGTTGCCGGGGGACTCGGGGTCCCAGTCGTCGCACGACAGCCCGGAGCGCATCTGGAGCAGGTGGCGCAGCGTGATGCGCTCCTTGCGCGGATCCGCGTTCTTCACCGGAGCCAGGTGCGGCAGGAGCGGGAGCACCGGCGCGTCCAGGTCCGGCAGCAGGCCGCGCTCGTGCGCCATGCCCACCAGCAGCGACGTGACGCTCTTCGTGGCGGACCGCAGGTCGTGCGCCTTCTCCCGCGTGAAGTCGTTCCAGTAGCGCTCGTAGACGAGCTGGCCCCCGCGCGCGACGAGCACCGCGTCCGGCGCTTCCACCGTGCCTTCGGACACGTCGTGCTCCAGCGCGTCGAACCACGGGCGCTGCACACCCGTGTCCTCGAAGGAGGCCACGGCCCAGCCGTCATCGAGCCGGTCCGGCGGCGAGCCTGGCCCCGTGGGCACCCGCTTGCCTCCGCACGCCATGAGACACACCGCGCACAGCAGAACCATCCGCTGGAACATCGCTGCACCTGCCTTCGCTCCGGCCCTGGAAGCACGGCAGCCTATGTCACGAGGAGGCGCCATCGCGACTAGCGGATGTTCTTCGCGGCCTGCTCGCGGATGCGCGCTTCCTGCTCTCGCAGCTCGGGCGTGAACTCGGCGCCAAAGTCGTCGTCCTCGAAGACCTGCCGCAGCTCCAGCTCCACGTTGCCGCCCGCGTCCATGGACGGCCAGCGCCTGAGCCACTCCAGGGCCTCCGCCCGCGACTTGACCTGGATGAGGGTGAAGCCGGCGATGAGTTCCTTCGTCTCCGTGAAGGGACCGTCGACGATGGCCGGCTTGCCGTTCGTGAACTTCACGCGGGCGCCCTTGCTGCTGGGGTGCAGGCCCTCGCCCTGGAGCATCACGCCCGCCTTCACCATCTCCTCGTTGTAGGCGCCCATGGCGGCCAGCAGCTTCTCGTCCGGGAGCACGCCGGCTTCCGTGTCCTTGTCCGCCCTGCGGATGATCATGAAGCGCACGGTCGTGTCTCCTGCCGCGCGCCGTCGGGCCGCGGGGGGTGTTTTTCTGCTGCCTTCAGGGACGCAACGAATGGGGCTGGGGAAAATCGACACGGCCTTTTTATTTTCCCGCCGCGTCTTCCAAACCCTCGCAATCACGGGGCTTCCCATGTCCCGGCCGCGAATGTGACAGTGCCTCCATGCACGCGGGCGCGACATCCACCGGGCCGAAGCCCTTTCCGGCCAGCGGCCTCCTGCACCCCATGGTCCTGGTGGCCGTGGTGCTGCTCGTGCTGAACGACCACGTGTTCAAGGCGCGCTGGCCGTCGTGGTGGACGGGGAAGCTCTCCGACGTCGCCGGGCTCGCGATGTTCCCGGTGCTCCTCCAGGCGCTGTGGGAGCAGGCGTTCCAGCGGCGTACGCGGGAATTCCGTCCGTCGTTCCGGGTGCTCGTGGGAGCGGTCGTGCTGACGGGGCTGTGCTTCGGCGCGACGAAGATTTCCTCCGACGCGGGGGATGCGTGGCGCTGGGCGCTGGGCGCGCTGCAGTGGCCCTTCTACGCGCTGCGCGCATGGCTCGGGGGCGCGCGCGTTCCCTCGGTCCGGCCCACCGTGCACACGGTGGACATCACGGATCTGCTCACGCTGCCGTCGCTGATCATTCCCCTGTGGCTGGGATGGCGACGTGCTCGCGTGGCTCGCGAACAGGGCGTGCGTATTCCCGCGCACGAGGAGTCTTCGCTGCCTCCTTGATTGCTGCGTGCTGTGCACGTCGCTTCGCGGCACGTGTCAGACCCCCAATTACAGTCGGCCCCGTCACGCATTGAACCGACAGGGGCCATCATGTCCGCGCGTTCTTCTCAATCCCATACATCCACGCCGTCAAACATCCTGGAGCAGGTGCGGCAGTGCGCCGCGTCCGTCACGCGGTATCCGCTCGACATCCTGACGGAGCATGCGCAGCTTGAGGACGAGCTGGGCATCGACTCCGTGAAGCTCGCGGAGATCGCCGCGGTCATCGCTCGTGAGTTCCAGCTGCCGCCGGACCGGCTGCCGCGAAACGGGAAGGCGCGCACGCTCGGCGCCATCGCCGGGGCGGTGAAGGAGGCGCTGGGCACGGAGCCTGGACCGTCGCTCCACGTCGCCGCGTCCGTCGTGCCCGCTGTCGTCGAAGTGAAGGCGAGCACCAGTGCTCCGGCCACGCAGGACCTCCTGCCCCGCGTGCGCGCCGTGTTCGCGCGGGTGACGCGCTACCCGGAGGAGCTGCTCACGCCGCACGCGGACCTGGAGGATGAGCTGGGCATCGACTCCGTGAAGCAGGCGGAGGTGATGGCCGTGCTCATGAAGGAACTGGGGCTGAGCGACGCGCCGAAGCCCTCGCAGCGCCTGCGCACCATGGCCGCCATCGCCGACGCGGCCCGTGCGCTGCTGCCGGCCGCGCCGCCCGTCACGGAAGCCCGGCCTCGCGCTCCCGTCCACGTGGCGCCCACGCATGTTCCGTCGCGCACGGAGCTGCCGTTCGAAGGGAAGGTCGCGCTCGTCACGGGTTCGGGAAAGGGCATCGGCCGGGTCATCGCGACGCGGCTGGCTCGCGCGGGCGCGACGGTGGTCGTCAACTCGTTCCACTCCCGTGAGGACGGAGAGAAGACGGCGCGGGACATCGTCGACGCGGGTGGCAAGGCGGTCCACCTGTGGGGCTCCGTCGCGCAGGAGGATCACCTGGAGCGGATGTTCGCGGCGATCCGCGAGCAGTTGGGCGGGCTCGACCTGCTCGTGTGCAACGCGTCCAACGGGCTCATCGGTCCGTTCGACCGCATCGCGCCCCGGGATTGGGACAAGGCGTTCCGCACCTGCATCACCGGCACCTACGAGTGCGCGATGCGCGCCCGTCCGCTGATGGCCGCGCGCGGGGGCGGGAGCATCGTCACCATGTCCACGTCCATGTCCCAGCGGTACATGCACGACCTGGGTTGCCAGGGCGTGGTGAAGGCGGGCGTGGAGTCCCTCACGCGCTACCTGGCCGCGGAGCTGGCGCCGGAGGGCATCCGCACCAACTGCGTGTCCGCGGGGCCCGTGCACGGAGACCTGCTGGGGATGTTCCCGGACGCGCCGGAGCGCGTGGCGCGCTGGGAGTCCGCGACGCCCGGTGGACGGCTGTGCACCGCGGACGACGTCGCGGACGTGACCGAGCTGCTGCTCGGCCCGAAGACGCAGCGAGTGAATGGCGCCATCTGGGTGGTGGACGCCGGCCTCTCCGGAACCGTGGACGGCCTGCTGCCGGCCGCGCGCGCGTCCTGACCCCTCACCTTCCAGGAGCCATCACCATGGACTTCTTCGCCGTCCCGTATGACATCCACTTCGACGACACGATGGCCTACGGGAGCCATCACTTCCTCACCAACTTCAAGTTCCAGTGCGCCGGCCGTGAGCACCTGCTCTTCAGCCCGCACGCATTCGAAGAGCCCGAGTTCCGGCGCGACTTCGACCAGGTGCTCCTGCTCACCTACGAGGGCTATTCGCGCAACCTCGCTCCGGCGGCGCTGGGAGACCGGTTGATCATCCTGACGTCACTGGAGGAGCGCGGAGAGGTGTCCCTGCGCTTCTGCTTCCGCACGTTGAAGAGCGACGGCACGCCGGTGGCCTGCGGCTACCAGACCGTGCTCTGCGCTGACCGGCAGGGAGCGCTGCGTGCCTTCCCCGCGTCCTTCCAGCGCAGCTTCGAATCGCTGGCGGCACTGCATGAACCGACGGGTTCGAAGAGCTTCCGCGACCTCGCCTTGCAGGGAGGCGGAGGCGTGCAGGCCTTGTTCCCGGAGGCCGTGCGCGAGCTGGCGCGGACGCTGCTGGCGGACACCGCTCCGCGCGGAGTCTCGCGGATGGTCCGCATTCCTGAGTCGGTGCCCGCGCCCGGACTTCAGCTCCCGGCCAACGCCACCGCCTTCCTGTTCGCGGGACAGGGCACGTTCGAGCCCGCCCTCTTCCTTCAGTTGAAGGCGCTCCAGCCGGAGCTGCGTGATGAGCTGCTGGCGGTGAACGAGGCCTGCCGTTCGCAGGGCATCGACGTGGGCCCGCTGCTCGCGGCGGAGGACGTCACCCAGGTGGGCCGGGCGTTGGACGCGGCGCCGCTGTTGGATCAGCTCGGCATCTTCCTGTCCGGGGTGCTGGGGGCGCGGTGGATGGAGCGTCAGGGAACCCGGCCGGATGTGTTCGTGGGGCACAGCTTCGGGGAGATCGCGGCGATGACCGCGGCCGGAGCCATGGACCTGCGCACGGGCGCGGAGGTGGTGTGCCGTCGCATCCGGGCGCTCCAAACGGTGCCGGACGACCTGGGCACGCTCGCGGCGGTCGCCCTGTCGGAGCCGGAGACCGTCCGGGCCGTGGCGGAGTGTGGAGCCAGGACGTTGGAGATCGCGGGCCGCAATCATTCGCGGCAGACCGTGGTCGCGGGGCCTCGTGAGGAACTGGAGCGGTTGCGCGCGTTCCTGGAGCGGCAGGGCAAGGGATTCACGTTCATCTCCAGCCGCTACCCGTTCCACCACCCGAGCCTGGCGCCCGCGGTCACCGCGTTCCGCGCGAGCCTCGCGGACCTGGCGGTGCATCCGGCGCGAGGGCCCGTCTATTCGCCCATCGAGCGGCGAGTTTACGGACGTGGAGGGTCCGAGCTTGCGGGGGCGCTCGCGTCCCACCTGGTGCGTCCCTTCGACTTCCCGGGCGCGGTGGAGACGTTGGTGGGCGCGGGCTGCGCGCGGTTCGTGGACTGCGGCACGGGGGGACGGCTGACGCGCATCGTCCAGCGGATCCTCCCCAAGGACACGTCCGTGGCGATGACGTCCGTGGACCGTTCGCTGCCCGTGGGTCCGCCGGCCGTGACGCCTTTCGCTCGGGATGCAGCGCCCGTGGTTCCGGCCATCGCGGTGGTGTCGTTGGGCTGCATGCTTCCTGGCGGCGCGAAGGATCCGGAGACGTACTGGCGGAACATCCAGCGGGGAATCAGCGGCATCGTCGACACGGGTGTGAGCCATCCGGACCAGGTCGTGGACTTCGTGGGTCCGGCGGTGACTCCGGACCGCACGTACACGCTGCTCACCGGACGGGTCCTGGACAGTGACCTCGTTCCGCCTCCGGGAATCACGCCGGACCGATTCCAGCGATATGGCCGTGAGCAGCGGCTGCTGGCCATCGCGCTCAGTCAAGTGATGGAGTCCTTGCGGTCCACCGCGCCGCGCGCGCCTGGGCGCATCCAGTGCCTGCTCGGATCCACCGCGGACGGTTCGCCCGAGTACGACGACTCGCTGTGCGTGGAAGCGGGAGAGGCCCTGCTGCGTGCTCGTGGAGAGACGGCACGGGACTTCTCCGCGCTGATGCGTGAGGCGCTGGGCGTCACCGCGACGTCCTCCGAACTGGCACCGCATCCGACCCTCCAGTCGGTGGTGACGGACGTGGTGGGTCCGAGCGTTTCCACGATGCTGCTGGACGCGGCATGTGCCTCTTCGCTCTACGCCATCGCGCTGGGGATGAAGGCGCTGGAGCGCGGCGAAGCCGACCTGGTGCTCGCTGGAGGGGTGTTCTCTCCGAGCCCTGGCAACAGCTGCCTGTTCTCCCAATTCAAGGGGCTCTCCGCGACGGGGAGCCGGCCGTTCGACGAGCGCGCGGACGGCGTCATCTTCGGCGAGGGCGCGGGAGTGGTCGGCCTGATGCGCCTGGAGGATGCCGTCTCCGCGGGCCTGAAGGTCCACGCGGTCATCCGCGGCGCGGGGCTGTCCAGCGACGGACGCAGCAGCTCCGCCAACGTCCCGCGAGCGGACGGACAGGTGGCCGCGATGGAGGCGTGCTACGCGGCGGCGGGCGTCGAAACGGCGTCCATCCAGTACATCGAAGCGCACGGAACGGCCACGCCGGCCGGAGACACCACCGAGTTGCAGTCGATTGGCCGTGTCTTCGGAGGCAAGCGGAAGGGCCTCCAGCTCGCCAGCGTGAAGGCGTTGATCGGCCACGTTGGGTGGGCCGCGGGTGCGGCATCGGTCATCAAGCTGTGCAAGGCGCTGGAGCACCGGAGCTTCCCGCCGCAGTCCCACTTCGACCGTCCAGGCGCGGGGCTGCGAGCGCTCGGGCCGGACTTCGAGGTGAGCACGCGGGAGCAGCCGTGGCCGGAGAACGGGGACCATCCGCGCCGTGCAGCCACGAACGGCTTCGGCTTCGGCGGCACGAACGCGCACCTGGTGCTGGAGGAGTACCGGGGAGGACCGCTCGCGCCGCGCGCCTGTGCCATGCCGTCTCTGAGCGAAGAGCTGGTGGTGGTGGCCGCGGAGGGGATGTTCCCGGAGGTGCGATTCGACGCCAAGGGGATGCGTCTGCCCGCGTCCGTGCGGCTGCTGCCGGACATCACCGAGGACATGGACCTCACGCAGCATCTGGGGCTCATCGTCGCGAGCGACGTCGTGAAGAAGCTCGGGACGTTCGATTCGCTGCGGACGGGGACGGCCATCGTCCTGGGGTTGGAGGGCAAGACGCGCCGGGGCGTGGAGGCCACGCAACGCGTGCTGGCGGACTCCACGCGGCGCAGGCTGCGCGAGCACGTCCAGCGAGCTTCGGACTCCGCGAGGCTCTTGCCGCTGGTGGATCGGCTCCATGCGGCTGTGGGCGCGCTGCGGCCGTCCGGTCCGTACACACTCCAGGGGATGATGCCCAACGTCACGCCGGGACGGGTGGCGGGGGCGCTCGACACCAAGGGACCGAACTTCGTGGTGGACGCGGGGGCCGGCACGCTGGCCGCGTCACTGCGCGCTTCACGCGCCTTGTTGGACAGCGGCTTCGAACTGGTGCTCGTGGGCAGCGCTCACGTGAAGAGGCCCGGGGAAGGCCCCGCTGTGTCCGCGCCCGAAGAGGGCATGACGATGCTGGCGGTGACCACGGCCGCGAAGGCTGAAGCGCACGGCCTGAAGCCCCTGTGCCACCTGCGGATGTCCGAAGAGGCTGGCTCCGGCGCAGGGCCGGGCGTCACGTTGCCGCCCCACTCCGCCCGGGAAGCACAGGACGTGCTGAGCGCGGTGCGAGCCGCCGCCGAAGGCCAGGCCATCACGCTGCGCTTCCATCCGGATGCCGCGACCGGAGCACGGCTGGTGCTCCAGCTTCATCCAGGCATCAGCGCCCGACCTGGAGCACCTAAGGAACAAACGGTGGCGGTAGGGTCTCCGTCCACGGAGCGCCGCGATCTGGAGACGTCCGCCAGGCCATCGGACATGACCACCATCTCCGGTGCTGAGAATCGAGAACTCAGAGGGAGCGCCCCGTCGGCGGCGGGCCGCGAGAACCTGTCGGACAGTCGGACAGGTTTGGAGAACCACGGCCGGGAGGGGCTCCCCCTTCAGCCGGGCCGCGAAAACCTGTCGGACAGTCGGACAGGTTTGAAGAACCACGGCCGGGAGGGGCTCCCCCTTCAGCCGGGAGGCGGAAACCTTTCGGACAGTCGGACAGGTTTGGAGAACCCAGTCGGCCGGGAGGGACGCCCGCTTCAGTCGAGCCAGGAGAACTTGTCCGACAGTCGGACAGGTTTGGAGAGCCACGGCCGGGACGGGCTCCCCCTTCGGCCGGGCCATGGGAACCTGTCGGACAGTCGGACAGGTTTGGGCCGCTCCGGGCCGGAGGCGGGCAGCTTGGATGTCCGTGGGACTGGCGCTCCGTTTGCACCGGGAGCCATCGCAACGGTCACCGAATCCGCCACTTCCATCCCGGAGGCGTCCGACGGCTTCGACCACTCGGCGCCCATCCGCTACCACGCGCCAGTGCTGGTCGAGCGTCCGGCCCTGACGACCAGAGCGTCGCCGCTGCGTGGCCAGCGGGTGCTGTTCATCGCGCAAGATGAGGCCGTGGCCCGTGAGCTTTCGGCCCAGGCACATGACATCTGCGGCCCTGAGTTCCGCATCCTCCACTCGGGCGCCTCCGATGCGGGAGCGCGGATCCACGGCATCGACCTGACACGGGAGGAGACCGCGGAGGCGAACCTGGCTGCGCTCGGCTTCGAGCCACAGGTCATCATCTCGGTGTGCCGCATGTCCTCCGAGGAGAGCGAGTCCTCCGTCGTCGCGGACACGGCCCTGCGCCACGAGGCGCTGGAGTTGCTCTTCCTGTCCGCTCGCCGTGCCTATGAGGGCCTGTCCGCTGGCACCGTGACGCTGGCGAGTCTGTGCATTGGCGGTGTCGGTGCTCGCCGGACGATGCACCCTGTCACCGGCCTCTTCGCCGGCCTGCTCAAGTCCCTGGGCCGCGAGGTCCCGGCGCGTGGCATCCGTGCCATCGCCACGGGTCCGCTTCCGCTCCGCACGGCGCTCGACCATGTCGCTTCCGAGCTGGGCACCGGTGACAACACCGCGCCCGTGGAGGTCTGCTTCGACGGCTCCGTCCGCTGCGTCCGGCTGCTCCAGCCCACGGACGTCCCGGCACGGCCCGCCGTCACGCTCGACTCCCACTCGGTGGTCCTGCTGACGGGCGGTGGACGTGGCGTGACGGCCGTCCTCGCCGGAGCGCTGCTCAAGCGGTACGGCTGCAAGGTCGTCCTCCTGGGCCGCAGCGATCCTTCCGACGCTCCCGCACGCGTGCTTCAGGCGAGTGACGAGGAACTGGGCGCCGTGGAGCGCGAGTTCTACGCCTCGGAGCTCGCCCGTGACAGCACGGTGCGCATGCCCGCGCTGCGAGCACGCTTCGAGCGCCACCTGGCCGTGCGTGAATTGCGAGCCACGCTCAATGGACTCATGCGGCTTCCCGGCCAGATGACCTACCGCGCCGCGGACGTCACCCGTCCCGAGGACGTGGACCGCGTGGTGGAGGAGCTGATCCGCGAACACGGGCGGCTCGACCTGGTGGTCCATGGCGCGGGCACGCAGGTCTCCAAGAAGCTCCACCGCCGTCGGCTCACGGAGCTTCGGAGCACGCTGGACACCAAGCTGCTGGGACTGCGCAACCTGCGCGAGTCCTGCGCACGCCGCCTCCCGGCTCCCGTGCCCTTCCACGTCCTGACGTCCGCGTTCAGCTACATCGGCAATGACGGACAGGCGGACTACGGCGCGGCGAACGAAGCGCTGGACCGGCTCTGCGCCTGGGTCAGCGACGCGCGCCAGGACGTGCAGTGGTGCAGCGTGGGCTGGCTCGCCTGGGACGGCATCGGCATGACGCGCGGGTCGGAGTACCGCGTGCTCGGAGCCAGCCGCCGGCTGCGCGGCATCCGCGCCGACGAGGGCGAGGCGCTCTTCCTCCAGCTGGTGGACGGACAGCCCGTCCAACCCATCAACGTCCAGCTCACCGAGAGCGAGCGCGGCTTCTACGGCCTGGAGGTGATCGCCCCGCCCGCGCCCACTCCGGAACCTCCGCGCCCCACGCGAAGGGACCTCACGATCGACGCGGCGAGCGTCCCGTGCCTGGAGGACCACCTCGTCCGAGGCACGCCCACCCTGCCCGGCGCCTGGGCCCTGGACCTGATGTTCCAGGCGGCCCTGGACGACACGCGCCCCGAACTGCGCACCGTCACCATCGAGGACGTTCGGTTCTCCCGCTTCATCCGAGTGAAGCCCGGAGGCCAGCAGTCACTGCGCGCCGAGTGCACTCCACTCACCGATGCCCCGGGCCAGCACAGCGTGCAGGTGAAGCTCACGGGCGACATCGTCCATGCCTCCGGTGTGGTGCTGGAGCGTGACCTCGTCTACGCCGAGGCCCGCTTCACGCTGACCGCGGAACCGCCCCGGTCCCCACACCGGCTGGAGGCCGCTCACGCTTCGGGCCACGGCATGGCCGTGCACGACCCGCACTGCGCCACGGGCTCCCCCATCGAGCTGCGCAGGATGTTCGACTGCCTGGAGGAGATCCGACTGGAGGAGGACGCCCGCTTCGCACGGCTCGGGCTGCCGGAGTCACCGCGACAGGCGGGCCACGGCGTGCCAGCGCTCGTGCTGGACGCGGCCCTGCGCCTGAGCGCGATGCATGTGGAGGGCGTGTCGAATGACGTGTTCGCTCCCGTGGGCGTTCAGCGGGCCACGTTCGACCGGGACCTGGTGGCGCACGACTCCAGGGCTCCTCGCAGCCTCACGCTGAAGTCGCTCGCTCCTCGCGTGGAGGGCGACCTGCTCCAGTGCGGCACCGTGGCGGCGCATGACGAAGCTGGCCGCCTGCGGATGCTCGTCGAAGGCGGCATCGCCCGCCCCATGGCTTGAACCCCCTTCCCGCTCAGGCAACCGCCATGAACGACTTCTCTTCGTCCAGTCCCCTGCCCCCGGATGACGCCAAACGGCTCCGCTCGGAGCTGCGCCGCGTGCTGCCCCCGGAGGCCTTCGAACGACAACCCCTGCGCGGCATCGTCGCGCTCTGCCTGGTGCCCGTGGAGGCGGCGCTCATCTGGGTGCTCGGCACCTGGACGCTGCCTCACTGGGCGTGTCTGCTCATCGCCTTCGCGCTGGGACAGCTCGTCACCGCCGTGGGGCTCGCCGCGCATGAAGCCCTGCACCACTCGGTGTTCCACAGCCGCAAGTGGGAGAGCCTGCTGGGCTGGGTGGGCTTCGCGCCCTTCCTGGTGACACCGGGCAACTGGAGGGCCTGGCACGTCCAGGCCCACCACAGCGCCGCCAACGTCCTCGTGAGGGATCCGGACATCCTCCCGCGCAGGACGGACTGGCACACCCAGGGGTTCGCGAAGCTGTTCCACGCCATGTCCCCCGGGTCCGGACACTGGCTGAGCTTCATCAGCTTCAGCGTCTTCTTCACCGCGCAGGGCCAGGCCTTCCTCTGGCACCACTGCCGGCTGCCCGCGTTCCAGCACGTGCACCTGCACCGGGCCCGGGAGCGAATGCTCACGGTGCTCGTCACAGCGGGTTGGGTGGCGCTCGGGTGGGTCCTGGGGCCCCGCGCGGCGTTCTACGCGCTGGTGCTCCCGCTGCTCATCGGGAACGTCTCGCTGATGATCTACATCGCCACCAACCACTGGATGCAGCCCGCGGCGGAGGAGACGGACAACCCCTTCGTGAACACCGCCAGCGTGGAGACCCACCCGCTGATGAACTGGATGCACTTCAACTTCAGCTACCACCAGGAGCACCACATCTTCCCGGCGCAGAGCCCGAAGTACGCCCCGCTCCTGCGCAAGCACCTGCGGGAGCTGAGCCCCAAGGCCTCCATCGTCTACCCGCACCTGCACGCCCTGCGCACGCTGTACCGGCGCCCGGCGCTCTACTCCGCGGATGGCCAGTCACTGATGGGCCGGGACGGCACAGGGGAGGTGAGCACCACGGAGCTGCGCCGTCGGCTCGAAGCCACCTGAGCGGTATCATTCGCACGGACGCCCGGTCGGTGGGCGGGCGTCCGGGTTGGCCCCGCTCCGACAGGCAAGGGCTCACCACGCGCCGCGGCATCCCCACCCTTCCGCCAACGGAGGAAATGGATGCTCACGGAGTCGGTGTCAGGCGGTCCCCGGACGGTGTCGCTTCACGAAGCGAAGGTGGAGGCCATCGCCCGGCAGCTGCGGCAGCGAAAGGGAACGGGGCCCGCGTCCTTCAAGAAGAAGTCCCCGCCCCACAGCGTGCCCAAGCGGTTCGACTCGCGGCGCCGCGACGAGAAGGTGGACCTGGGGGACCTGGACGCCATCCTCGACATCGACCCCGTGGGGATGACCTGCACCGCCGAGCCCGCCGCCACCTTCGACGCGGTGGTGCGAGCGACGCTGCCGCACGGGCTCGTCCCGTTCATCGTCCCCGAGCACAAGACCATCACGCTCGGGGGCGCCATCGCGGGGTGCTCCATCGAGTCCATGTCCTTCCGCCAGGGCGGCTTCCACGACACGTGTCTGGAGTACGAGGTCATCACCGCCAAGGGAGACGTGCTGCGCTGCTCGCCGAAGGAAGAGCCGCTCCTCTTCCAGATGATGCACGGCTCGTTCGGGACGCTGGGCATCCTGTCCAAGGTGCGCTTCAAGCTCACGCGAGCCGCACCCTACGTCCGGGTGACGAACGAGACGCACTCCACGCTGGAGTCCTTCCAGCAGGCCATCTGGCACCACTTCCAGGAGCCAGGCACAGACTACCTGGACGGGCAGATCTTCTCGCCTACGAAGCACGTGCTGTGCGTGGGCCGCTTCGTGGACCAGGCACCGTACGTGAGCCGCTACGAATGGCTCACCGCGTACTGCGAGACCATCCCGCGCCGGAGCGAGGACTACCTCACGACGTATGACTATCTCTTCCGCTACAACCGGGGCGTCACGCACGCGCGGCCGCAGAACCTGCTCGCGAGGGCGCTGTTCGGAAAGCTCATCCACTCCGACAGCGTGCTGAGGACCGCCAACCGCTTCACCCAGCTGCTGCCGAAGGAGGACCCGCCGGTCATCGTGGACGTGTTCATTCCCTTCTCGCGCTCGGCGGACTTCATGGACTGGTACCACCGCGAGATGCGCCACTACCCCGTCTGGTGCGTGCCCTTCCGAAGGACTCGCGACTACGAATGGCTGACACCCGAGTGGTGGGCCGGAATGAACGACCCACTGTTCCTGGACCTGGCCGTGTACGGCATGCCGCAGCCGCCGGGCCGCAACGTCTACAAGGAGCTGGAGGACGAGCTCCAGCGCGTGAACGGAACCAAGACGCTCATCTCCTACAACTACTACGACGAGCAGACCTTCTGGAGCATCTGGAACCGGGAGACGTACCAGGCCGTGAAGCAGCGCACGGACCCGGACAACCTCTTCCGGGACCTGTATGTGAAGACGTGCAAGGCGGCGCTCGGGCTTTAGTCAGCGCGGGCTGGCCAGGCTTCAGCCAATCTCCGTGCGCAGGTTCAGCGGACCGGCGGGGACGCCGACGTCGTGGAGCGAGGGGTCGTCCTTCTCCGTCTGCCAGGCGTTGGCTTCCGTCACGGTCTTGCCAGTCGCCTCGTTGGAGATGGACATCTTGCCGTTGTGGCCCGCGGGGGCGATCTGGCTGGTGTCGAAGCCGCTCCAACCCGTGCCGGAGTTCGCGAACGTGGCCTCGCCCCAGGTCTGACCGGAGTTCGCGCCGGGCTTCGCCGTGCCGTCCTTCGACGCGGCCCACGCCACGCTGGTGTTGCTGTCGAACGCCACCACCTGCGACTGGCCGGGCTGGAGCGTGAACGTCTTGGGCGTGCTCTTGTCGAAGTTCTGCCCGTCGTTCGGGTTCCCGTTCTCGCCCGTCTTGTTCCAGAGCGTGATGGTCTGCGGCTCGCGGGTCTTGTTGGTGAAGGTGTTCGTGTACTTGAACTGGCCCTTCTGGCTCTCGTCGATGAGCTGCATGTTGCTGTTGTAGGGAGAGCCGACGTTGTTCTTCGCGAGCCACGGCGCGTTCGCGGGCGCGGGCTCCGTGGAGCCGGCGGACGGCGGGCCGAAGCCGGGGCCCGCGTCACTGTTGTACGTGGGGTGCGCCGGAGCGGCCGCGCTGGAGGCCGGAGCCGCGCTCTGGGCAGAGGGAGACGCCGCCGAAGGAGCCGGAGAAGCCGCCGCGAAAGGAGAAGGAGAAGCCGCCGCAGGAGTATCGAAGTCGATCGAGTCCACAGCCGCGGGAGCCGCCTGCTGCGCCGGGGCCGCACCGCCCACGCCGCCCACCGCGGACGCGGCACCCTCGGCGCCCTGGCCCAGGCTCGCGGGCGACTGAGTCTGGAGGAGCTTCACCAGCTGCGAGAGCTGGGCCACGACCTCCGACAACTGCTTCTGGAAGTCCCCGGAGGCGCCGCCCAGCTTGCTCGTGCCCGCATCGAAGGAGTCGGCCATGAACATCCGCCGCAGGTCGTTGCGGGGCTGCTGCGCCTGGGATCCCACCACACCCTGAGCCGGAGCGGCCGCCGGCTTGAGCTGGGAGATGCTCGAGGAAGGCGGGAAGGAGGACGCGCGGTTCAGGGAGGAGATGGACATGCCGGGACCCAAGAGCAGGACGCATGCCAACCCCCGGACTCCGTGAAATCAGTCACTTGGGCCAGGCGCTCCCCGCCCTTCGCGATGACGCGATTCACCAGCTGATGTCTGGCGTCACCAGGGGGCTTCAGCCAGCGCGGGCCGCGAAGACGTCCCGCAGGCCCGCGATGAGCGCGTCGCCGGGATACGGCTCGCCCAGGGGGCCCAGCGCGTCGCGCAGCGCTCCGAAGAGCGCGTGGACGTGCCGGGGCTTGTCGCCATCCCAGTCCAGGTGCCGGGCGATCTCCTGGCTCTGCGCCCGGAACTTCTCCAGCGCCGCGTCATAGGGCGCAGCCGTGGGGATGTTGATGCGCAGCAGCAGCGCCAGCAGCGCGAGGATCTCCGCGAAGTCATAGCGGTCCGCCTTCGCGTCGTAGAAGGACTCCAGACGCACGGTCTCCGGCTTGAACCAGTAGCCGATATGGGCCGCCGCCTTCTCCCGGCTGCGCTCCACGTCCACCTGGAGCTGGTCGTGCAGCTCCGGATCCATGTGCGTCACCAGCGACCAGAGCACCGTGGCCTTGCTCAAGGTCGTGCTGTCGAAGCGCCGCGTCGGCAGCGTGCGCAGCGGCGTTCCTTCGAAGGTGAGAACCTCCAGCTTCGGCAGCCGCGTAAGGACCTCCGGGAAGTCGAACATGAGCTGGACCTTCCGCCAGCTCCCGAAGGCCCACCGGACGTAGGCGTAGGGGTTGTTGACCAGGTTCACCCGCCGCAGCTCGACGCATCCGGCCAGTGACTCCGGCAGCCGCCAGAGGCAGTTGGCCTCCAGGTCCAGGACCCGCAGCTTCTTGAGCTCGCCGATGGACTCCGGCAGCTCCAACAGGCCATTGCCCCGCAGGTCCAGCTCGCGCAGCTCCGTGAGCTGCCCCAGCTCTTCCGGGAGCGCGCGGAGGTTGTTGCGGCGGAGGTTGAGCTTCTCCAGCTTGCGGAACAGGAAGAGTTCCTCCGGCAGGGACGTGAGCCCCTTGTCCTCCAGCGTGAGGCTCTTGACCTTGTCGGGCTCCGCGAGCTTCTTCGCGACGAGCTGACGGAACGCCTCCCGGACGCTGGTGAACGCGTCGCGGGCAACGGGCTTGCCGTCCGCCAGCCGTTCCCGCACCTTCTCCAGATCGACGCGGCCGTCCCTCACCACCGCCGGGATGAAGACGCCCTTCCCTTCGTAGGGGTCCTTCACGTCCTCCACCCCGCCGACCACCGCGAACACCTTCGAGTCCTGGCCCAGGTAGCGGTGCGCATCGACAGCGCCCGCCACCTTGAAGGAGTAATGCGAGGCAAGGGTGCGGGCCTTGAGGTTTCCGCCCACGGAGACGCTGCCGTGGTTGTAGACCGCCACCAGGTCTTCAGTCGTCAGGGCGCCGGAGACGTGAAGCCGAGCACCGCCAATGGCGATGCGCTTCGCGACGAGGTTGCCGTGCACCTGGAGGAACGGGCCGAAGTCGTTCTCCCAGTTGAGCACGCAGCCTTCGACGGTGAGGTCGCCTCGCACGATGAGGCCGGTGAACGGAGGCTCATCGTCGTCGTCCTGCGCGAAGATTCCCTGGTGGAAGTCCAGCCCCAGGTCGTAGGGCATGACGACATTCCCGGTGAGGACGAGCACGCGGTCCGAGTCATCCTCGCGATTGCCAGGGGCCTTCACCTCGTCGCGAACCTGGGACCAGGTGAGGATTTCGAACGGCAGGTCGCGGGCGGGAGACGGGGACGCCTTCTTCTTCATGGCCCGACCTCTACCCCATCCGGTCGGAAGCCGGCAGTGCCTTCGGTGCGCTCTCCCGGACGCGTTGGAGGGTGGAGTCCCAGAGCAGCGACCAGGCCTCGCGGTTTCCGTCGAACCCGCCCTGGCGGATCCGCGCCGCCAGCTCGCGGTTCAGCTCCGCGAGCCCCCCTTCGCGATGGAGCAGGACCACCAGCGCCCCGCGTTCTTCCCGCTGGGGCTCGTCACCCGCACGGAGTTGTCGCTCGGCGATGCCCATCGCATTGGCGATCATCCGCGCCGCGTAGACCTTGTCCTCCGGCAGCCCGGGCAGCAGCTCCCGGAGCAGCACCTCGCGAGCAATCGCCAGCAGCGCGGCCCCGTCCGGCTGTTCACGCATTCCGTCCTCCTGTCATCGAAAGAAGTTCCAGCTCCAGCTCCGGCACCACATGCGCCGTCAGCGCCAGCTCCAGCGAGGGCTCGCGGCCGGAGACGTGACGCTCGCCCTGCTGCAGGGCAATCACCGCCCACCGCGCGTGGGCGAAGGCCTCCCAGTAGCGCACCGCCTCCCAATCCAGCGTGCGGCCGCTCACGCGCGCATAGCCCCGAGCGAGCGCCTCACGGGAGCCGATGCCTCCCGCCTCCTTGTCGAACTGGCCGAAGCGCCAGCACCGCGCGCAGAACCACCCGATGTCCTCCAGCGGGTCCGACCACGCCGCGAACTCCCAATCCAGCACGGCCGTGAGGCCGGCTTCGTCCAGCATGTAATTGCCGGTGCGGAAATCCCGGTGCGTCAGCACCCACTCCGGCGTCCGGGGCGCATGCCGCTCCAGCCAGCGGATCCCCCATTCCAGCGCGGGAAACGCCGTGTGGTGGCCGTCCAAGAAGGATTGGAACTCCTTCACGCCCCGAAGCGCGGGCGACAGCGCGGGCAACGGGAGGAAGGACAATGACTCGACGGGAGGACGGATGGCATGCAGCCGCGCCAACTCCTCTCCCAGCCGTTCCGTCAGCGCCTCGCGGTCTCCGCCCAGCCCCAGGTCCTTCACGATGCGATGCCCAGCGGCGGTCCCCCGGGCCTTGCGCATCACGAAGAACGCGCGCCCGAGCACGGAGCCATCTCCCAGCCACAGCGGCTCCGGCACCGTCACGCCCGCGCGGTAGGCCTCTCGCAGCAGGGCGAACTCCCGGGCTCGGTCGTGCGACACGGAGACGCCCGAGGCCGCATCGGAGCGCAGCACGCACTCCAGCACGCCTTCATGCGGCCCTCCGCTCACCACCGCCGTCAGCAGCCAGTTCTCCTGGATGGCGCCCCCGGAGAGCAGGCGCGCATCGACGAGCCGCACCTCGCGGGCCTCCGCCTTCGTGGACAGGAAGGACTCCAGCGCGTGCTTGTGTTCCTCGCGCATCGTCATCCCACGCCCCACCGGAAGAAGTCCGCGCCCTCCGTCAGGTACGCGCGCGACAGCACCATCTTGTGAATCTCACTGGCCCCATCCACCAACCGGGCCTGGCGCGCATAGCGGTAGATCCATTCGACGAGCGTGTCCTTGGAGTAGCCGCGCGCGCCCATCAACTGGATGGCCGTATCCGCGGCCTTGTGCAGCGCGTCCGCCACGTGGATCTTCGCGATGGAGATGTCCGTGCGAGCGAAGTCCCCCTGGTCCAGCTTCCAGGCGGCGCTCATGGTGAGCAGCCGCCCGATGTGGATGTCCTTCGCCGCGTCGCCCAGCATCCACTGCACGCCCTCATGCTGAGCCAGGGTCTCCCCGAAGCTCATCCGCCGCGAGACATAGCCGCCCGCCTCCTCCAGGCACCGCTTCGCCAATCCCAGCCAGCGCATGCAGTGCGTGAGGCGCGCAGTGCCCAGGCGGATCTGCGTCACCTTGAGGCCATCACCCACGCCCAGCAGCCGCTGCTCGTCCGGGATGCGCAGCCCCTCGAAGACGAGCTCGCAATGACCGCCATGCTCCTCGGGCCCCATGATGGGAATGCGTCGCTCGATACGCCATCCAGGCTGGCTGGCGTCGAAGAGGAACGCAGTGAGTCCCTTCCGCTCGTCGTCAGAGGTGCGCGCCACCACGATGAAGTGCTGCGCGCCCTGGGCACCGGTGATGAACCACTTACGGCCCGTGAGCACCCATTCGTCGCCCTGCCTCTCCGCCCGCGTATAGGTGAGTGACGGGTCGGAGCCGCAGCCGTCGGGCTCCGTCATCGCGAAGGCGGAGCGCACCCGGCCGTCGATGAGGGGCTGCAACCAGCGCTGCTTCAGCGCCTCCGTCGCGAGCACCTTCTCCAGGACGATCATGTTGCCGTCATCCGGGGGCGCGGCGTTGAACATCACGGGCCCGAAGGGCGAAAGGGCCGCCTCCTCGTAACAGGCCGCCATGCCCACCACGCCCAGGCCCTGCCCTCCGCGAGCCTTCGGCATCTGGAAGGCCCAGAGCCCCTGCGCGCGGGCCAACTCCCGCACCCGAGCCACCACCTCCTCGCGGAGGTTCTCGTGCGCGTCGAACGCGTCTGGCTGCGTCTCCAGCGGAAGCACGTGCGTGGCCACGAACTCACGCACACGCAGCCGGTACGCTTCGATTTCAGGGGACAGCGAGAAGTCCATGGGGTCACCAGGTCGAAGGAAGGACTACAGGGTGGAGCAGAGGTGGCCACCATCCACTTCAATGACAGAACCGCTCATGTAGCTGCCGGCCTCCGACGCCAGCAGCAGCAGCGGCCCATCCAGCTCCCGCGTGTGGCCCAGCCGCCGGAAGGGAATGCGAGCAAGCAGCTTCTGTCCCGCGTCCTTCCCGAAGAAGGTCCGGTTGAAGTCCGTCTCGATGTAGCCGGGGGCCAGCGCGTTCACGCGGATCCGATGCCGCGCCAGTTCGAACGCCATCGCCTTGGTGAGGTGGATCAACCCGGCCTTGGAGGCACAGTAGGGCGCCACCCCGCCGCCCACCCGCAGGCCCAGGATGGACGCGATGTGGATGATGCTGCCCGGCGCCTCGCGCTCCACCAGACGGCGCGCCACGGCCTTCGACACGAGATACGAACCCTTGAGGTTGGTGTCGATGACGGCGTCCCACTGCGCCTCCTCCACCTGGAGGAAGAAGCCGTCGCCGGACACGCCCGCGTTGTTCACCAGCACGTCCAGCACCCCACCCGCCAGCGCCTCCGCCTCGGCCACGGCCTCCTGCACGGACGCCGCGAGCGTCACGTCCATGGACACCGCATGGGCACGCAGCCCCAGCTCCCGCAGCCGCTCCACCTCCGCGGTCAGCCGGTCCGAGCGCCGCGCCGCCAACACCACCTCCGCGCCCGCCCGGGCCAGCACCTCCGCGAAGTGCAAACCCAACCCTCCGGAGGCGCCCGTCACCAGCGCACGGCGACCCTCCAGGCCAAACGCATCCACACTCATGAACGGGCTCCAGGGCAGGCAATCGATGACGCGAAACGTCGAAGACTCCGGGGCGATGGCAATGACTCTTGCTGTTGACGCCGCGCCAACAAGTCTCCACTATACCCACCACATGAGCCAGGATTTCCAACCATGAGCTACCAACACATCCGCGTTTCCTACGCGGACCGGGTCGCCAATGTGGAACTGCACCGGCCCGAAGCGCGCAATGGCTTCACCGTGCTCATGGCGGATGAACTGGCCTCCGCGCTCGCCGCCGCGGACGCGGATGAAGCGGTGCGGGTGGTCATCCTCTCTGGCGCCGGCAAGGACTTCTGCGTGGGGGCGGACCTCAGTGGCCAGTCCCTGGAGGTCACGAACACAGACATCCCCGGCGGTGCCTGGGTCGAACCCGCGACGCGCGTGGCACGCCAGTTGTTCCTGTTGAGAAAGCCAGTCATCGCCGCCATCCACGGCGCGGCTGTGGGCGTGGGCTCCACGATGATCCTCCCCGCGGACTTCCGGCTCGCGGCCCGGAACAGCCGTTTCGGGTTTGTCTTCAGCCGGCGGGGCATCTACCCGGAAGCGGGCTCCTGCTGGTTCCTGCCCCGGCTGGTGGGCCTGGGCCGCGCCATGGATTGGATGGTGAGCGGGCGGCTCGTCCCCGCGGAGGAGGCGCTAGGCGCCGGGCTGGTCCAATCCCTCCACGAACCCGAGGCCCTGGCCACCGCGGCGCAGACGCTCGCAAGGGAGTTGGTGGAATCGACCGCGCCGGTGTCCGTGGCCGTCATCCGTCAGGCGCTTTACCGGATGAGCGCCCTCCCCTCGCCGGAGCCCGCGTTCGCCCTGGACAGTCAGCTCATCGCGAGCCTCGGAGAGAGCCCGGACGCGCTAGAAGGTGTCATGGCCTTCATGCAGAAGCGACCCGCGCGGTTCTCCCGGACGGTGACCCAAGACCTGCCCGCGTTCCTCCCCTGGCAGGAGACCCGGCGATGAGCGCCCTGGCCCCCCGCTGGAAGCGGCTGGAACCGGACGAGCGCCGGCAGCAGATCCTCGATTGCGCCATGCGCCTGTTCGGCGAGCGCCCCTACGCGGACGTCTCCACCACCGACATCGCCAAGGAGGCGGGCGTCGCGCGGGGCCTCCTCAATCACTACTTCGGGCAGAAGCGGGATCTCTATCTGAAGGTCGTGAAGCGAATGCTGCTCATGCCCGGCATCGAAAAGAGCGTCCCCATGACCGGAACCCTGCGAGAGCGCGTGGAGCGCAGCGTCGAGTGGTACCTGGACACCGTGGCGACCCACGGCAAGACGTACCTGGCCGTCATCGGAAGCGGCGGCATCGGCGCGGATCCGGACGTCGAGCGCATCATCGCCGAGGCGGACGACGTGGCCGCGTCGCGAACACTCGAGTTCCTGGGGCTCAAGGCCGAGGTCGGCAACGATTCAAGGCAGCGGGCGATGATCCGCTCCTACGGCGGATTGGTGAAGTCCTCCATCCGCGAGTGGCTCCGCGACGGGACACTCAGCCGCGAGGAGACGCACCTGCTCCTGAGCGAATCGCTCCTGCTCATCGTGCGCGACCTGCTCCCCCAGCTCGCCCAAACGGCGACGCCCGGACGCGCCACCCCGGCGAAGCCAAAGGCCCAGAAGTGACGCGACCGATGGCCGGTCCGGGCCCGCTCACCGGACGCACGCTGCTCATGTCCGGCGGAAGCCGTGGCATCGGGCTGGCCATCGGTGTCGCGGCCGGACGGCTGGGCGCCAACGTCGCGCTCCTGGCCAAGACGGGCACGCCGGACCCGCGTCTGCCGGGCACGGTCCACACGGCCGCCGCGGAGATTGAAGCCGCGGGAGGCAAGGCGCTCGCGGTGGTGGGCGACGTGCGGGACGAAGCAGACGTGCAGCGCGCCGTGGACGAAACGGTGGCGCGCTTCGGCGGCATCGACTTCTGCCTCAACAACGCGAGCGCCCTGGCCCCGCTGAAGACCGAGGAGCTCTCGCTCAAGCGCTTCGACCTGATGCAGCAGATCCAACTGCGCGGGACGTTCCTGCTCACGCGCACGGCGCTGCCGCACCTGCGACGCTCGTCCCACGCGCACATCCTTTCGTTGTCCCCGCCGGTGAACCTGGCGCCCCACTGGATGGGCCTGCACCCGGCGTACACGATGGCCAAGTACGGCATGACGCTGCTCACACTCGGCTGGGCGGCGGAGCTGGCGGACGCCGGCATTGGCGCGAACGCGCTCTGGCCGCGCACGCTCATCGCCACCGCCGCCGTGAAGAACCTGCTCGGCGGGGACGCTTCGATGGAGCGGGCGCGCGCGCCGGAAATCATGGCGGACGCGGCCGTGGCCATCCTCCAGCGCCCGCCGCGCGAGTGCACCGGACAGACCTTCATCGACGAGGACGTCCTGCGCGCGGGTGGAGTCACCGATTTCAGCCGCTACGGCGGCGGCCCGGATGTGGCGCTCGACCTGTACGTCGATCCCTGAAGAGGAAGCGCGACAGACAACCTGATTGTCCTTTGACCTGGCGGAGGTGTGTCCATGGGTGCGTTTGACGCGAACCTGGAAGCGCAGTGCCTGTCCCTCGCGGCCCAGCTCACGCTGCCGCGCCTCCTTCAGCGCAACGCCACGGAGTACGCGGACGCGCCCGCGCTCACCTCCGGGAACAGCACCCTCACCTGGAGCCAGCTTCGCCAGCGCACCGCCGCGATGACCCGCGGGCTCTGCGTGCTGGGGCTGAAGCGGGGCGAGCGGATGATGATCATGATGTCCGGCCGGCCGGAGCATTGGATCATCGACTATGCGGCGGCCCACCTGGGCGCCATCTCCTGTACCGCGTACCAGACCCTGAGCACCGAACAGGTGGGCTACGTCGCCCGGCACAGCGCGGCCACGGTGGTGGTGCTGGAGGGCGCGGACGAGCTGGCCCGGTGGTGGCCGGTGCTCGAATCGCTCCCCGCCCTCAAGCGCATCGTCGTCGTGGACGCGTCCGCCCTTCCGCGCGGGGACTCGCGGTTCATCTCCTTCGCGGAACTCGAAGCCGAAGGCCGCGCCCTCCACGAGGCCCACCCCCAGGCCTTCGAGGACGCCTGGAAGGACATCCGCCCGGAGGATCCGCTGGCGATGATGTACACGTCTGGCACCACCGGAGACCCCAAGGGCGTGGTGCTGAGCCACCTCAACGCCTTCTATGAAGCCGTCGCGGTGGACCAGTGCGTCCCCGTGCCGATGCGCGTCCCCTCCATCGCCTATCTCCCGCTGGCCCACGTGGCGGAGCGCGAGCTGGGGCTGTACCGAGCGCTCTACAAAGCACTGCACATGCACCTGTGCACGGACCCCACGGGCGTCGTGCCGCTGTTGGCCCGCTCGCGCGCGCCCGCGTTCTTCGGCGTGCCGCGCCTCTGGGAGAAGCTCGCGTCGAGCCTGCGCTTGAAGATGGACGCGCTCCCCTCCGCCCAGCGTGAGCCCTTGCTCGCCGCCCACGCCGCCGCGCTGGAGTCCTTCCGGCTGCGCGGCTCTGGCAGGGCCGTGCCGCCGGAGGTCCAGCAGAAGGCCGCGGACTCCGAAGCGCGCGTGCTCGAACCGCTGCGCAAGTCCATGGGCCTGGATGCGTTGCATTGGACGAGCAGCGGCTCCGCGCCCATCCCCGTGGACATCCTCGAGTACCTGGGCGGCTTCGGCATCCAGGTGCTGGAGGTCTGGGGCATGAGCGAGACCACTGGCTGCGCCACCATCAACACCCCCACCGACTTCCGCGTCGGCTCCGTGGGGCGGCCCATCCCCGGGCTCCAGCTCAAGCTGGCGTTGGACGGCGAAATCTTCGTGCGCGGTCCGGTGGTGTTCATGGGCTACCTCGCGCTGGACGGCCAGATTGCCCGCGCGACGGACGCGGATGGCTGGCTCGCCACCGGCGACATCGGCACGCTCGACGCGGACGGCTTCCTCAGCATCACCGACCGCAAGAAGGAGCTGATCATCACGTCGAGCGGGAAGAACATCGCCCCCTCCAAGCTCGAAGGCATGCTGCGCGCCCACCCGCTGGTGGCCCAGGCCATCGCGATTGGCGACGGCCACCCCTACGTGACGGCGCTCGTCTCCCTGGATCCAGAAGCCGCGCCGCTCTGGGCCAAGGCCAAGGGCCTGTCCTCCGTGTCGTTCGAGGACCTCGCGCGCGAGCCCGCGGTCCAGACCGAATTGGCAGCGCTCGTCGCCGCGGCCAACATGCGGCTCTCCCGCTCGGAGCAGATCAAACGCTTCCAGGTCGTCCCGGAAGCCTGGTCCCCGGTGACGGGTGAGCTGACGGTCACCCTCAAGCTCAAGCGCCGCGTGCTGCTCGCGCAGTACGCCGAACGCATCGCCGCGCTCTACGCGATTGCCTGACGTCCCCTCCCCTTCCAGAGAACCGCCCATGCACGTGAGAACCCCGGAGCAAGCCTCGTTCGCTGATGCCATCGACGCGTTCTGCCGCGCCAGGACGGGCACACGCGCGCAGCGGGACGCGCTGACCCACGATGGAACGGAAGCCCACGCCCCCGGCCTCTACGCCCACATGGCCGAGCTGGGCTGGCTGGGCGTGGGAATCCCCACGGAGTACGGCGGCTCCGGCGGAGGCATGTCCGAGATGTGCCTCTTCGCGGAGCGGACCGCCTATGGGCTCGCGCCTGTGGGGGGCTACATCACCACCGCGGTGGCGGCGGGCCCCTACGCGAAGTTCGGGACCCCGGCGCAGAAGGAGACCCTCCTCGGAGGCATCGCGCGCGGCCGGGTGGAGGCCATCTCCATCTCCGAGCCCGGAGCCGGCTCCGACGCCGCCGCCATCACCTGCCGCGCGGTCCGGACGCACGGGGGCTTCGTGGTCAACGGCCAGAAGACCTGGTGCTCCAACGCGCACTTCGCGGACCACGTGCTGCTCGTGGCGCGCACGAACACCGTGGGCTCGCGGCATGAAGGCCTCACCATGTTCTGCGTCCCCGCGGGCACGCCCGGCATGGAGATCCGCGGCATCCCCACGATGGGTGGCAAGGAGGTCAACGACGTCTTCTTCACGGAGTGCTTCCTGCCGGAGTCCTCCGTCGTCGGCCTCGTGGACCAGGCCTGGCCCCAGCTGATGTCGGGGCTCAACAGCGAGCGGCTCCTGCTCGCCGCGTCCATGCTGGGCCGGGGCCGGCGCGCGTTCGACGACGCCGTCGCCTACGTGAAGGAGCGCAAGCAGTTCGGCCGCGCAGTCGGCTCCTTCCAGGCGCTCAAGCACCGCATCGCGGACCTGGCCACGGAGCTGGATTGCTGCGAGCTGCTCGTCTACCGCGTGGCGGCCATGGTGGACGAGCACCCGGACCGGATGCTCCCCCGCGAGGCCTCCATGGCGAAGCTCAAGACGACGGAGACCGCCAAGCGCGTGGCGCTGGAGGGCATGCAGATGATGGGCGGCTACGGCTACGCCACCGAATACGACATGGAGTCGCACCTGCGCGCCACGGTCATCTCCACCGTCTACGGCGGCACCAGCGAAATCCAGCGCGACATCATCGGCAAGACCTTCGGACTCTAGGAGACAGACATCATGACGACGGCACGTCCCCGGTGGAGCTCGGATGACGTCGAGCAGGTGCGCACGCTCGCGGCCACCTACTTCACGAAGGAGGTCCTCCCCAACCTGCCCAAGCACGTGGAGCAGGGCTACCCGGACAAGGCGCTCTACCGCCGCGCCGGAGAGCTGGGCCTCTTGTGCATGTCCATCCCGGAGGCCTACGGCGGCGTGGGCGGCACGTTCGCGCACGAGGCGGTCCTCATCGAGGAGCAGATCCGCGCCGGGGACCCGTCCATGGGCTTCCCCGTCCACTGCGCCATCGTCGCGCACTACCTGCTCGCCTACGCATCGGTGGCCCAGAAGGAGAAGTGGCTGCCCCGTCTGGCCAGCGGCGAGTGGGTGGGCGCCATCGCCATGACCGAGCCCGGCACGGGCTCCGACCTCCAGGCCATCTCCACCCGCGCGGTGCGTGAAGGCGACTTCTACCGGGTGAGCGGCGCGAAGACGTTCATCTCCAACGGCCACGTCTGCGACTTCATCATCATCGTCGTGCGCACGGGTCAGCCGGGCCATGCGGGCATCTCCCTGTTGTGCGCGGAGGTCTCCGACACGACGCCCGGCTTCCAGCGGGGCCGCATCCTCGACAAGCTGGGGGGCAAGGGTCAGGACACCACCGAGCTCTTCTTCGACGACCTGCGCGTCCCCGCCGTCAACCTGCTGGGAGGAGAAGAGGGCCGGGGCTTCGCCCAGCTCATGCAGCAGCTGCCCCAGGAGCGGCTGACCACGGCCATCATCGCGGTGGCGAGCCTGGAGCGCGCCGTCCAGCTCACGGTCGAGTACACGAAGCAGCGCCACGTCTTCGGCAAGCCGCTCTTCGCCCTGCAGAACACGCGCTTCGAGCTGGCGGAGTGCGCCACGCTCCAGCGGGTCTGCCGCACCTTCGTGGATGACTGCGTGGCGTCCCACCTGGAAGGCCGACTCGATGTGACGACGGCGGCCATGGCGAAGTACTGGGTGTCCGACCAGGCCTGCCTGGTAGTGGACCGCTGCCTCCAGCTGTTCGGCGGGTATGGGTATATGAAGGAATACCCCATCGCCCATCTGTTCGCGGACACCCGCGTCCTGCGAATCTTCGCCGGCGCGAACGAGGTCATGAAGGAGCTCGTCGCCCGGTCCCTGTAGCCCCTCCCTTCTCACAAGGAGGCTCCCCGTGAGCCAGGAAGCATTCATCTTCGACGCCGTCCGTACCCCTCGCGGCAAGGGCAAGAAGGGCGCCCTGCATGGCACCAAGCCAGTGTCGCTGCTCGTCGGCCTGGTGGACGCGCTCAAGCAGCGCAACCCGAACCTGGACCCGAAGCACATCGACGACGTGGTGCTGGGCGTCGTCTCCCCCGTGGGCGACCAGGGCGCGGACATCGCGCGCACGCTGGTGCTGGCCGCGGGCCTGCCGGACACCACCGGCGGCGTTCAGCTCAACCGCTTCTGTGCCTCCGGCCTGACAGCGGTGAACATGGCCGCGCAGCAGGTGCGCTCCGGCTGGGAGCACCTGGTCATCGCTGGCGGCGTGGAGAGCATGTCCCGCGTCGCCATGGGCTCCGACGGCGGCGCGTGGGCCATGGACCCCGCCACCAACTACGACACCTACTTCGTGCCGCAGGGCATCTCCGCGGACCTCATCGCGACCATGGAGGGCTTCACCCGCGAGGACGTGGACCGCTACGCCGTGCGCTCGCAGGAGCGCGCCGCCCACGCGTGGAAGAACGGCTACTTCCAGAAGTCCGTCGTCCCCGTGGTGGACCAGAACGGGCTCATCATCCTGGACCGCGATGAGCACATGCGCCCGGACTCCACCGTGGCCTCGCTGGGCCAGCTGAGCGCGTCCTTCACCACCATGGGTGAGATGGGCGGCTTCGACGCGGTGGCGCTCCAGAAGTACCACGCGGTGGAGCGCATCCATCACGTGCACACGCCGGGCAACTCCTCAGGCATCGTGGACGGCGCGGCGCTGGTGCTGGTGGGTTCGGAGAAGGTGGGCAAGACGCTGGGCCTCAAGCCTCGCGCGCGCATCGCCGCCGTGGCCACGTCCGGCGCGGAGCCCACCATCATGCTCACCGGCCCGCTGCCGGCCACCCGCAAGCTGCTGGACATCGCCGGCCTGTCGGTGAAGGACATCGACCTCTTCGAGCTCAACGAGGCCTTCGCCTCCGTGGTCCTCAAGTACCAGAAGGACCTGGACATCCCGGACGAGAAGCTCAACGTCAACGGCGGCGCCATCGCCATGGGGCACCCGCTGGGCGCCACCGGCGCCATGATTCTTGGAACCGTGGTGGACGAACTGGAGCGCCGCAATGCGCGCCGCGCGGTCGTCACCCTGTGCGTCGGCGGCGGCATGGGTGTGGCCACCCTCGTCGAGCGCGTCTGACCCCTCCCTCCCCTTTCAAAGACTTTCGAGCGAACACCATGAGCGAACAGAACACCCTGCGCTGGGAACAGGACGCGGACGGCATCGTCGTCTTGACGATGGACGACCCCTCCCAGTCCGCCAACACCATGAACGCCGCCTACGTGAAGTCCATGCGCGCGGCGGTGGACCGGCTGGTGAAGGAGAAGGACAGCATCACCGGCGTCGTCATCACCTCCGCGAAGAAGACCTTCTTCGCGGGCGGCGACCTCAACGACCTGCGCCGCGTGAAGAAGGATGAAGCGAAGCAGGTCTTCGACCTGGGCCAGGAGATCAAGGCGCAGCTGCGCGCGCTGGAGACCCTGGGCAAGCCCGTGGTCGCGGCCATCAATGGCGCGGCGCTGGGCGGCGGGCTGGAGATCGCCCTCGCGTGCCACCACCGCATCCTCGCGGACGTGAAGGGCGCGCAGGTGGGCCTGCCGGAGGTGACGCTGGGCCTGTTGCCCGGCGGCGGCGGCGTGGTGCGCACGGTGCGCATGCTGGGCATCACGGACGCGCTGATGAAGGTGCTGCTCCAGGGCCAGCGCTACCGCCCGCAGGAGGCGAAGGAGCTGGGGCTGGTGAATGAGGTGGTGCCGTCCGTGGACGCGCTCCTGCCCGCGGCGAAGGCGTGGGTGAAGGCGAACCCGAAGGCGCAGCAGCCGTGGGACCAGAAGGGCTACAAGATTCCCGGCGGCACGCCGTCCCACCCGGCGTTCGCGGCGAACCTGCCCGCCTTCCCCGCCAACCTGCGCAAGCAGCTCAAGGGCACGAACATGCCCGCGCCGCGCGCCATCATGGCGGTGGCGGTGGAGAGCACGCAGGTGGACGTGGACACCGCGTTCACCATCGAGTCGCGCTACTTCACGGAGCTCGTCGTCGGCCAGGTCGCGAAGAACATGATGCAGGCGTTCTTCTTCGACATGCAGCACATCAACTCCGGCGGCGGCCGTCCCAAGGGCTTCCCGCAGCACACCGCGAAGAAGGTGGGCGTGCTGGGCGCGGGCATGATGGGCGCGGGCATCGCGTACGTGTGCGCCAAGGCCGGCATCGACGTGGTGCTCAAGGACGTGAGCCTCGCCTCGGCGGAGAAGGGCAAGGGCTACTCCGTCAAGCTGGTGGAGAAGGCCGTCTCCAAGGGCTCCCTCACGAAGGAGAAGGGCGACGCGCTGCTGGCGCGCATCACCCCGGCGGAGGACCCGGCCGCGCTCGCGGGCTGCGACCTGGTCATCGAAGCCGTCTTCGAGGACGTGAAGCTCAAGCACAAGGTGTTCCAGGAGATTCAGGGCGTGGTGGCCCCGGACGCGGTGCTCGCGTCCAACACCTCCACCCTGCCCATCACCCTGCTCGCGGAGGGCGTGTCACGGCCGCCGGACTTCGTCGGCATGCACTTCTTCTCCCCCGTGGACAAGATGCCGCTGCTGGAGCTCATCGCCGGCAAGCAGACGAGTGACGCGGCGCTGGCGAAGGCCATCGACATCGCGGTGCAGATTGGCAAGACGCCCATCGTCGTCAACGACAGCCGGGGATTCTTCACCAGCCGAGTCATCGGCACGTTCCTCAACGAGGCCATCGCCATGGTGGGCGAGGGCATCGCGCCCGCGTCCATCGAGCAGGCGGGCCTCCAGGCGGGCTACCCCGCCGCCCCGCTCTCCCTGATGGACGAGTTGACGCTGACGCTGCCCCGGAAGATCCGCCAGGAGACGAAGGCGGCCACGGAGGCGGCGGGCCAGCCGTGGGCGGACCACGGCAGCTACGCGGTGATGGACGCGCTCATCGACCAGCACGGGCGCAAGGGCCGCTCCACGGGCGGCGGGTTCTACGACTACGCGGACGGCAAGCGGACGAACCTCTGGCCGGGGCTGGCGCAGCACTACGCGAAGCCCGGCTACACCATCCCCTTCGAGGACATGAAGGAGCGGATGCTCTTCGCGGAGGCCATCGACACCGTGCGCTGCTTCGACGAGGGCGTGCTGCGCTCGGCGGCGGACGCGAACGTGGGCTCCATCCTGGGCATCGGCTTCCCGCCGTGGACGGGCGGCGTGGTGCAGTACATCAACGGCTACGAAGGCCCCTCCGGCACGGGGCCGCGCGGCTTCATCATCCGCGCGCGCCAGCTGGCGGAGCGCTACGGGAAGCATTTCCTGCCGCCCGCGTCCCTGGTCGCGAAGGCGGAGCGCGGAGAGCTGCTCGAGTAAACCCCTCACCCACACAAGAGGTCGCCCCATGAGGAATCAGCGGGAGCATGACGTGAAGGCACTCGTTTCAAGGCAGCGCGCCTGTTTCGAAACCCGCGTCACGCTCCCGCTGAAATGGCGGCAGGAGCAGCTGCGGGCGCTCGAAACGGCGGCGCGCAAGCATGAGGAGGCCATCCTGGCCGCCCTCAAGGCCGACCTCTCGAAGAGCCCGGAGGAGGCCTACCTGACGGAGGTGGGCAGCATCTATGGGGAGCTGAAGACGGCCCTCAAGCACGTGAAGGCCTGGATGGAGCCACGCAAGGGCTCCGCGCCGCTCGTCATCCAACCGGCGCGGGCCTGGCAGTACGCGGAGCCCCTGGGCGTGACGCTCATCATCGCGCCCTGGAACTATCCCTATCAGTTGTCGCTGGCGCCGCTCATCGGGGCGCTCGCCGCGGGCTGCACCGCCGTGCTGAAGCCTGGTGAGCACGCGCCGGCGACCTCACGCGTGCTCGCGAAGATGCTGGGCGAAGCGTTCCCTCCCGAGGTCGTCTCCGTCGTGGAGGGCGGCGTGGAGGAGAGCCGCGCGCTGCTCGACGAGCGATGGGACCTCATCTTCTTCACCGGAGGCCCCCAGGTGGGCCGGACCGTCGCCGAAGCGGCGGCCCGGCACCTGACGCCCACCGTCCTGGAATTGGGCGGCAAGAGCCCCTGCATCGTCGACCGGAGCGCGGACCTGGAGATCACCGCGCGCCGCATCGCCTGGGGCAAATACGTCAACGCCGGGCAGACCTGCATCGCGCCGGACTACGTGCTCATCCCCTCCGACCTCCAGGAGCGCTTCACGGCGCTGGTCCAGAAGGCCGTCCGGAGCTTCTACGGAGACGACGCGAGCGCGAGCGCCGACTACGGCCGCATCGTCAACGCCCGCCACTTCGAGCGCGTCAGCGCGCTCGCGGCCCATGGGAACATTGCCTTCGGCGGAGAGCGCGACGCAGCCAGCCGCTACTTCGCGCCCACCGTCATCACCGACGCGCCCCTGACGAGCCCGCTGATGCAGGAGGAGATCTTCGGCCCCCTCCTCCCGCTGGTCGACTGCGAGGACGTCGACGACGCCATCCGCTTCGTTCGCGCCCGCCCCAAGCCGCTCGCCCTCTACAGCTTCGCGAGGGACGCCGCGGTGAACGAGCGCGTCCTCACGGAGACGTCCAGCGGCGGCGCCGTCACCAACGACGTGTGCGTCCACTTCGCCGCGGAGGGAATGCCCTTCGGCGGCGTGGGCGAGTCCGGCCTGGGCGGCTACCACGGCCAGTCCAGCTTCGACGCCTTCAGCCACAAGAAGAGCGTGGTGAAGCGGCCGTTCATCCTGGACATGAAGCTGCGCTACCCACCCTACACGGGGAAGCTGGACCTCTTCCGCCGCTTCCTGTGACGGGCCAGGGGGCGCGGACCCTTTCCGCGCCCCCTCCCCTCTGATTACAGCGTCTTCATGTATTCGATGAGGGCCCAGCGCTCCGGGTCGGTGAGCGACTGGGTGAAGTCATGCCCCTCGTTGCCCATGCCGTAGAAGTGGGTGTTGAAGATCATCCGGGAGCGGATCTGCTTCTGGGTGATGGGCGGCGGCGACTGGTAGGCGAGCGAGTTGTAGTTGGCGACCAGGTTCGCGATGTTCGCGAAGAGCACGTCAGCCGTCGCCATCTCCTCGCTGCACGGGATGAACGGGTCGTTGGACGGGGAGTTGGCGCAGGGCAGCGACGACACCTTCCAGCCCAGCTTCGCGAAGTCATAGGACGCGTAGCTCGCGTCGTAGCCCGCGTTGGTCCCCAGGATGTTGGCGGAGGTCTGCAGGCGCTTCCACACCGCCGGCCGTTCCGCCGGCTTCAGCACGTCCCAGAGGGTGGGCACGCTGCCGTTGTGGAAGAACGGCGCGGAGGCCCACGCGCCATAGAGCGGCGGCGCGATGTAGCCGAACGGGCTGATCCACTCGTTGGGCCCCAGGGGTGAATAGACGGGGCCCAGGCCGTTGTCATACGCGCTGCGCGGCACGCGCCGCAGGGCGCTGGTGATGATGTCGTCGTAGAAGGGGCCGTGGTTGGGGGCCTCGTCGTTGTAGCCCAGGAAGGACGAGTTCCAGGCCTTGCGCTTGCGGATGTCCGCCATCAGGTCCTTGCGCGCGGGGTCCGTGCGGATGGTCTCGATGGGGGTAATCACGCCCGCCACGCCCTTGAGGCGCGGGTCGGGCAGGTACGCCGGGTCCGCGGCGTGGCGCGGCGAATAGACGCCGTGGCAGGACGCGCAGGAGCCGTTGCCCGGCGCCTTGGGAATGTTGGCGTTGGCGCCGTTGGCCCACAGGTCCCTCTCGTGGAAGAGCACCGCGCCCTGCTCGGCGAGCGCGGCGTTGACCGTCTTGGGGTACGTGGGAGGTGACATCGAGATGAAGAAGTTGTCGTTGTCCTCGAACTCGACGGTCATCGCCCGGCGCTGCGCGGGCGTGCGCCCCAGGTTCGCGATGCTGAAGGCCATCTCCGAGCGGACGTTGTCCGACGTGAGGGCGCCATCCCAGAACTGCCGCGTCTTGAAGGCGCGGTGCCACCAGCTGGGCGCGCGGGACTGGCCGCCCGCGTGGGTGGGGAAGTATTCGAGCAGGCTGGGCGCCAGCGCGAGCGAGTCCATGTCGAAGAGCGCGGGCAGCAGGTCCACGATGCCGATGGCGTCACTGGTGCCGCGGCCCACGCTCCACGGCACGGGCGCCAGCTGCAGCACGGTGCCCACGCCCGTCGAGCGGAAGAAGTCGGATTGGATCAACCCCGCGTCCAGCGCGTCGTTCGTGCGCCCCCACACGAAGCCGGCCTCCTGTTCGGTCCCCAGTCGCGAGTCGTGGCACCCCGAGCAGCTGGAGCTGATGGCGCCCGTATAGCGCCCGTTCGAGTCCTTCTCCTGCACGAGCCCCAGGGGGAGCTGGCCGCTGCCGCCGTTGGTGAGGTTGGGGTTCTCCCACGGCAGCGGATAGGGATTGCGGAACGGCGCCTTCGCCATGCCGTAACGCTTGATGACCTGCTCGTCGAAGTCCGAGGGGCGGATGAGGAAGCCCCAGAGCAGGTAGAGGTTGTAGTAGGCGAGCGCGGTGGTGAACGGCTGGAAGTAGGCGCGCGTTTCAATGTTGTTGCGCCCCCGGGCCACGCTCGCGCGGAACTCGCCGCACGTCGTGGGATTGGGCGGCAGCGTGGAGACGAACGGCGCCGGGGGATTGTGCAGGTCCACCCAGTACGCGTTGAACTGGACCGCCGCCCCGGGCTTGTTGACACCCGGCACCACCAGCGTGCGCGGATCCACCGGCAACGGCGTTGAGTCCGGCTTCCCATTGCAGGCCGCCACGAATGGCGACCGCACCGCCGTGGTCTCCAGCAGCGGCAGGGGATTGGCGGCAGCCCCGGCACTGACCAGGAAGAGGACCAGGGAACTCGGACACGCCCACGTACGGCTCCATCGCAGTCTCATGCACGACCTCCAGCGCCTATTGGCACTTTGACAACAAGGAACCTTGTAGGCCCCGGATTCCGGGGTCTCAATACGCAGCGCGTTAGCGTGTCTGGGAAAAACAAAGGGCCCGGAACGGTTGGTTCCGGGCCCTCGAGTGTTCACGTGTGTTGACGCTGGAGACCTGGGTCAGAGCACGCCGGGGGACGCCTTGGCCTGCGTCTTGGCGAAGATTTCGCGCAGGCGGGTGGCGACCTTGGGCATCACGTCCTCGAAGGCGAGCTCGGTGGACTGCCGCAAGGACTCCTGCCCCGCGGACGCCCCACCCAACCACGCCGAGGCCGCCTTGCTCTTCTGGGACTCGCCCTCGATCAGGTCACTCACCTGGATGGCGCCCTGGGTCCCCCGGGAGCGCACTGTCAGCTTCAACTTCGACACGAAGCCACCGCCGTTGACGTCGAAGTACTGGATCTCCGGGACGATGAGCACGTCCGCGTCACCCATGTCCTCGGGGCCGGAAGCCTCCTGGACGGACTGGAAGACGGTGCCCATCATCTGCGGGAAGCTGCGCGTGAGCCCTTCGCCAATGGTGATGTTCCAGGTGTGCCCGGCGCCCAGGACGAAGTAGCTGTCCGAGTCGATGCGCGCCTTCTGCTCGGGGGAGATGAAGTAGCGCGCGCGAAGCGCCAGCGGCGTCCCCGCGTTGGACATGGGCGCGGGGCTCGGCCGCACCTGGTGGGTACAGCCGACGAACGCGAGCAGCGCGAACAAAGGCAGAACGAGGTTTCTGGGCATGGCGACTTCATAGCCCACCGCTCCCTTTCCGCCCAATCCCAGGCAGAAATGACCCGCCGCGGTGAGTAGGACTCAGGTCCCAACCATTGACCCAAGGCCGGGAGAACCCGTTTGATTCATCAATGCTCAATCAAACCACGGAGTACCAGTCCTGTATCCAGAGTTCCGAACGGGTGTCCTGGCGTCTGGATGAGCTGCTGCCCAAGGACACCGTGCTCGACTTCAGCCACCGGTTCCTTTCGGATGCGCTGACCGGGACGGAAGACATCCCCTTCCTGAGCGCGGAGGAGCGGCTGATGTTGAATCACATCCGCTCCAACAGCTACGCGCACCTGTTCCTGTTCCTGGAGGAGTACGCCGTCGCCCTGGCCGCCCAGCGCGCCGGCCTGGAGCTTCACGGGAACGCGACGCACATGCGGGCGCTGCTGCGGTTCACCGAGGAGGAGCTGAAGCACCAGCAGCTCTTCGCGCGCTTCACCGGCGTGTTCGCGAAGGGCTTCAAGGTCGCCCCTGCCCTGCTCGACAACCAGGTGGAGGTGGCCCGGGCCATCATGGCGAAGTCGAACCTGGGCGTGCTGATCTTCAACCTGCACATGGAGCTGATGACGCAGCAGCACTACCAGGAAACGGTTCGCGGAAACAAAGACGAGACGCTGGATCCGCTGTTCTGCAACCTGCTCAAGCACCACTGGCTGGAAGAGGCGCAGCACACCCGGCTGGACTTCCTGGAGGCCCAGAAGATCCTCGCCCAGGCGCCCGAAGCCCTGGACGCGGCCCTGACTGAATACTCGGAGCTGCTCCAGGCGCTGCGTGGCACCCTGAACGCGCAGCTCGCGCTGGATCTCCAGACGCTGGAGAAGGCGGTGGGGCGCACGTTCACGCCCACCGAACGCCAGCAGTTGTCCGAGTCCCAGGAGCGTTCATATGTCTGGGGTTTCATCGGGATGGGAATGAAGGCCCCCCTCTTCCTCTCCCGCCTGCGCGCGCTCTCTCCCCTCGCGGAGCAGCGCGTGCTGGAGCTGGCCCCGACGTACTACTGCGCCTGAGCCGGCTTTGAAGCTCAGCCGCGGCGACCGCGAGCGCCTGGGCCTGCCGCGGGCCCAGGGGTGAGGACTCCCGCGGGGGTGGCTTGGAGCCGGCAGCGCGCCTCGGCGGCCCGCGCCTGCACGGCGTCCTCGTGCTGTCCCAGCGACAGCATGAGGGACGCGGCGCGCGCGTAGTGCTCCGCCGCCAGCTCGGGCGGCAGGACCTGTTCGTCGGAGCGAGCGGATGCCAGCAGGTGGGGCAGTGCCCGCTCCGTCCGCCCAGCTCCGAGCCAGTGGTGCGCCAGGAGGATGGAGGGGGCGCCGTCCTCCTCGAACACCGTGGCGAGCCGGGCGTGCAGCACGCGCTCCTCACCGGGCCCCATCCCGGCCAGGACCGCCTCCATCACCAGGTCGTGGCTGAAGCGCTCGCCCATCAGCACCTGGGCCGCCTCCAGCTCCGCGAGCGCCTCATGCGCCTCCGCCTGCTTCACCTGGAGGCTCCCGGCCACGAGCGAGGTCTTGAAGAAAGCCCCCGCCAGCGCCGCGAGCCGCGCGCACTGGAGCGCCAGCTGAGACAGCCCTTCCAGGCGCCGCTGGATGAGGGGGCCCACGCGCCCTGGAGGCGGCAACCGTTGGGGCCATTCACGGTGCAACGAGTCCGTCTCCAGCAGGTGCTTCAGCGTCTCCACCACGTACAGGGGATTGCCGCCCGTGTAGCGGGCCAAAGTCTCCAGGTGAGCCTCCGCGCCCGGCAGTCCCATGGCCGCCACCATGCGCTTCACGTCCTCGTCCGTCAGCGCGTCCACCTCCACGACGCGCGCCAGTCCCGCCTCGACGAGCCCTGCCACGTGCATCCGCGTCTCGGGCGACAATTCTCCCCGGCGATAGCAGTCGATGAAGCGCAGGCTGCGTGCGCCTGGAGGGGCCGTGTCGGCCAGCCGGGAGAGCGCGAAGGTGAAGGCCCTGGCACTGGCCGCGTCCCAGTACTGCACGTCGTCCGCGACGCTGATGTCCTCATGTTCGTGGAGCAGTTGGAGCGCCGCCACGATGGCGTCGTAGAAGCGCAGCGTGCCGGCCTCGGAGGCCAGGGGCGGCAGCAGCCGCGCATCTCCCAGCTCCGGGAGGATGCGCGACAGCTCGGTGCGCACCCAGTCCGGCAGCTTCACGTCCGGCCAGCGCCGCAGCTGTGTGCGGAAGGCACGCGCCTGGGAGGCGAACGGCACGTCCCGGTCTCCCGCTCGCGCCTCGATGCGGCCCCAGCGGCCCTGCGTGGCCGCGAACTCCTCCGCGAGCCGCGTCTTGCCGCTGCCGGGCTCACCGGAGATGAACAGCAACTGGCCCGCCTCCCAGCCGGCTTCCAGCTGCCGCCACGCCGCGTCCCGGCCCACCAGCACCGGAGGACGCAGCACGGACAGGGGCAGCGAAGGCCGAGTCCCCAGGGAGCGGGAGCGCGGCGGGGCCTGCTCCACCTCCCGCACCAGCGCGAGCGTCTCCGGCATGGGGGTGACGCCCAGTTCCCGGTCCAGCACGTCGCGCAGGTGTTCGAACGTCGCGAGCGCGGCGCCCCGGTCACCCTGCAGGTAGTGCAGCCGGATGAGGTGCCGGCCGGCCTGCTCGGATTCGGGCTCCTGCCGCGCCCATGTCTGCGCCAGCCCCAGGGCGGCGGTCCAATCGCCCGCGGCGGTGAGCTGGGCGACGCGGGCCTCGCGCGCCTCGCGAACCCATCCTTCGATGCCCGCGCGAGCGCCATCCAGCCAGCGCGCGAGCTCCGGACAGTCATCGAAGTCGAAGCCCGCCAGCAACGTGTTGCCTTCGGCGTCCACACACGCCAGGGCCTCCGCGTGGGCACGGGCCTCCGTGGTGGCCTTGAGGCACGCGGCGTCCACGGACACGGGCGAGACCAATGCCAGCCGTTCGGCGTCGCCCTCCACCAGGGGCGCATCCTCCGTGGCGACTCGCAGGCGGCGCAGCAACTGCCGCAGGTTGCTTCGCACGGTCGTGGGCGGCGAATCCGGCCACAGGAGGGACGCGAGCGCGAACTTGGGCGAGGGGCCCTGCAATGCCAGCCACGCCAGCAGCGCCGCGGTGCGCCGCTCCAACCTCACGCGTTGACCGTCGGGGCCGCACAGCTGCGCCAGCCCCAGGACCCGCACCCGCCATTCCCTGCCATCCACCGGAAGTCTCCCCAGGCCTCGCGCCGTCATGCGAAGCGCGCACCTTACTCGACCAGACGTGGAAGCAAGCCGTCGATGGCCTCTCGTGTCTGCCCATGGCGCCGTCCTCGGGCATCCGAGCCTGGGAGCGCTGGTGGGCCCGGGTGACGGAACAGCCGGGAGGCTGGAGCCGCACACGGCCCGTGCGCATCCATTCCCCATGCTGGCACTTCGACAGTGTGGACTCGGCTGGCTGGCGTTGTCCGCGGCCTGGCCGGTGTTCGCGGCGGAGCCGGTGGTGTGGGGCGAAGGGATGATGGTGAAGGTCCGTCCCGACAACACCGCGCCAGGAAGCAGCACCGAGGTACGACTCACCGCCGCGCGCAATGAGTTCGTCTCCTTCCAGGTGGCGTTGCACGGCGGTGACCGGGGCCTGCGGGGCGTGCGAGCCCGCCTGCCCGCGCTGGAGGGGCCCGCGACGCTGACGGGACTGAACGTGACGCTGTACCGGCAGGCGTACATCACCACGCGGCAGGGCTCCGAGCCCGGGCAGCCAGTGGGGCGCTGGCCGGACGGGCTGGTGCCGGACATGGACGAAATCGCCAGGGAGCCGCGCAATGCCTTCCCCTTCGACGTGCCCGCGCGCGAGGCGCGAGCCGTCTGGGTGGACGTGCACGTGCCCGGGGACGCGCCCCCCGGCGACTACACGGGCACGGTGACGGTGGAGGCGGAAGGCGGCTTCCAGCGGCAGGTGACCGCGAGGCTGACAGTGGTGGAAGCGGTGATGCCGAGCACTTCCTCACTGGCCTCGGCGTTTTCGCTGTCGCCGGCCCAGGTGTGCCTCGCGCATCTGGGCCGGGCGGACTGCTCGCACGAGGAACTGCAACCTTTCCTCGTGCGCTACCAGCAGATGGCGCTGGAGCACCGCATCACGCAGCCCCGGCTCTACCTGCGCGGGTCCGGGCCCAAGGCATGGAGCGATTTCGACGCGACGTGGGGGCCCAGCCTGGATGGCACCGCGCCCACGCGGCTGCCCGGCGCGCGGATGACGAGCCTGGAATACACAGGGCCCCTCACCGCTGGCGGACTGTCGGCCTTCACCGGGCACATGCGCGAGCGCGGCTGGCTGAACCGGGCCTTCGCGCTGATTGGCGACGAGCCGCCCATCTGGATCAGCTACGAGCAGGTGCAAGCCGCCGGAACGCTGGTGCGGCAGGCCGCGCCCGGCCTTCGCACCCTGCTGACGACGAACGCCAGCCAACTGAAGCCCACCGGCCTGGTGCCCCTGGTGGACATCATGGTTCCGATGGTGAACCACCTGGAGGGCACGGATCCGGGCTTCGTGGGGAACCAGACCGCGACGTACGTGGAGTTCCTCTCGCGGCCCGGAACGGAGTTGTGGATGTATCAAAGTTGCATGATCCACGGCTGCTCGCCCACGGTCTCCGTGCCGCAGAACCGGCCGGGGTCGGGTTGGCCGTCGTACATGGTGGACCGCCCCTCGACGAACGCCCGCGCGATGGAGTGGCTGTCCTTCCTCTTCGGCTGCAAGGGCGAGCTGTACTACGAGACCGCGGGCATGCTCCCCACGGCGTGGACGGACCAGTACCACTTCGATGGCAACGGGGACGGGACGCTGTTCTACCCGGGCACGCCCGCGATCATCGGCGGGCGGACAGACGTGCCGGTGGCCTCCCTGCGCCTGAAGCTCATCCGTCAGGGCATGCAGGACTATGAGTGGCTCAAGGCGGTGAGCGACGCGGGCGACCCGGCCTTCGCGCACCAGGTGGCGCGAGAGCTCATTCCCAACGCATGGCAGGTACCGGATGACGGCGCCGCGTTCGATGGCGCGCGGCTGCGGCTCATCCAGCGCTACGGGGAGCTGACCTTGGGCAACCCGTCCGCCCCGCGCATGGGCGGGGCGCCGGTCTCCATGCCCTTGGAGCCGCAGGTTCCAGGCGGTCCAGGGGAGCCGGGCGGGCAAGGCAACGCGGGCGGCTGCGGCGCGGCCCCTGGCGTCTCCGTGGCGGGAGTCCTGCTATGGGCGGCCTGGGCGCTGGGCAGGACACGCCGGGCGCGGGGGCGGCACCGCACTCACGGGGTCTCTGGCAGATTGAGACCCGCCTTCAGCAACTCGGTCTTGATGGCGCGGGACTCCTGGGCCCGCGTCACGAGGAAGACCCCGTGCATGCCCCGTTGCTCCCGGATGCGGACCCCGCCCGCGAGGAGGGCCTGAAGAACCTTCACGGATCTGGCCTCCGAGCAGAAGTCCCCTGCGCGCAGGGCCTGGGAATACAGATAGGTGCCCGGCTCCTCCGCGATGGCGCCACGGGACATCTTGCTCAGCAGCAGGGAGACGACCTCCGCGCTACAGCCGTTCGCGGCCAACGTGAGGGGTGAGCCGCCGAAGTGTTTGACGTCCACGCGCGCGCCGGCCTCCAGCAACAGCTTCATCATCGTGGGGTCGCCCTTGTCTTCACGAAGCCGATCCGCCGCGTCCAGCAGCGGAACGCGGTTGCTGAACTTCGGCCCATTCGGGTCCGCCCCCGCCTTCAGCAGGAGCCGCACGACCTCCACGTGCCTATTCCTCACGGCCAGTTGCAACGAGGAGGTCAGCTCATCCGGGCGGCTGTCGGGTGAAGCGCTCATCTTGAGGGCTCGCGCCACCTGCGCCGTGAGGCCCGCCTTCGCCAGCGGAGAAAGCGGCGGACGCACCCCGCCCTCCAGCAGTGCGTCCACCATCGAGGGACTCACGGCGTCGAAGTCACTGAGCCAACGTTCGAGGAGGGCGGCCCCGTCGCGGGACGAGACGGGCCTACCCGCGACCAGCACGGCACGCATCAGCGCGACGTCCCGGTGGGCGAAGGCCTGCCCCATGGCGTACTGGATGACGGAGGGGGAGATTCCACCCCGCCCCTGCCGGGCAAGGCGCTCCACCTGGGGGGTCTGGCGCGCAACGGCGGCAGCGAGGAAGTCCGCATCCAACAGACACGCGGACCGGGCGGAAGCGCCCGCGTCCACCAGGCGCTGCTCGATTCGCTTCAGGCGCTTGAAGCGCGCGAAGCACACAGCGCTCCATGCCGGTGGAGGCCAGTACTGTTGATGCCGGGGAACGATGAGCAACGGATCCGCGCCCGCATCCAGCAGGACGTTGGCGGCCTTCTCCTTCCCCTCCTCGCACGCAACCATGAGCGGGGAATGCACGTGAGGATGAACCAGCTCATCCGTGTTGTTCCGGGACGCGCCCTCAGCCAGCAATGCACGCAAGGCCTCGGCGTCGTCATCCAGGATGGCGCGCATCACTGGCGGCACATGAGGCATGGGGGAGGTCGCCCGCGCGGCACGCCCACCCAGCAGCAGCACCAGGAACACGGCGAGGAACGTCGCACGACGGGCGGAACACGAGGACATGAGGTGCTCGGGGGACATGGTCAGGGACTCAGCAGCTTTCGCAGACGCGCGTCCTTCGTCCGCCGCTGGAGCGCATCCAGACAGACATCGCGACGGGAGCGGGTTCCAGGCGGATCCCGGTCCTCCGGTTCATCCAGGCACTCCAGCAGGTCAAGGTCGAAGCGCGTGAACGGCTCGATGCCAATGGCTTGCCGAAGCTCCTTGGCGGACCTTCTTCCCAGGAGGGCCTGCACCCATTGCCTCAAGCAGTGTCGGACAGCGTCCGGCTTCTCCAGCGCCTCCAGGCATTGTCCCGGTCGGGTGACGCCCTCTGTGCCGCGATGGCCGGTCGGCCCTTCGGGGCTGCTGCCGCGATAGCGGATGCCGGGCCGCTTCGCGGTGACGGCGCAGTCCTCGGGACAATTGCAGCGCTGCTCGTGCACGTCACACACGCCATCGCCGCACGCCAGACACGAAGGCATGTCCATCGGGTCGCGCTGCGGTTTGCAGGTGTCGTCCGGCGTCAGTTCACCGCAACGGCTCACCAGTCCGGAGCAGCACGGCTCGCCCAGACCGTAGACGCTCACCGAGCCACACGTGCGGTCCCTCGGGCGGTTCATGCGGGATGCGCAGAACGGCTGACCATCACAGTACGTCAGCCGGATGCAGAGTTCGGGGAACTCACCACACCGCTCTGGCGGAAGGCCCTCACACCACACGTCGGGCCGGCGCTGGGCGGTGGCCACCGGAGTCACACCCGCATCGGGGGATGGCACTGGCGCGGGGGGCGCGGGATTCGGGGACCAGGCAGCCAACGCCATCCCAAGGAGCGCCGCGAACAGCGAGGGCGGGACGAGGCTCCGGTTCCAGGTTCTTCCCATTGGCATGCTGTTCCAGGGCCTTTCACGCCCTGCTCCTCCACCGGGTGCCCATCCGGGGTTCCCAGCATAGACTCCAGGCATGAATCCTGTTCGTGGCATCACTCTCTTCGCGGCCGCCCTCTCCCTGCTGACCAGCTGCGCGACACTCGACACGTCGAACATGACGCCGTCCTGCCGCTCCCAGTACGAAGCGTGTCTCAACAGTTGCCAGCCGCGCGGCCGGCCCGCATCGAGGCAGCCGCCGGACTCCGTGCAGGGCAACGCGGAGCGGCTCACCCTCGATACGCAGACGCCGGCCTGCACCGACTCCTGCAAGCAGCAGGCGAAGACCTGCTCCTGAGCCCATGGCCCCGGAGCGCTACGAGACCCTGGACGGATCCACGCCGGACGTCACCCCGCTGGCGGCGGAGGTCGGGCTCAAGCAACCGTTGAGCGCCTTCACCCTGCTGGAGGGAGGCGACGTCTTCGAGTCACGCGGAGGCCGTCCCCCCGCGGAAGGCCCCGCGCGCGCCCGCGCCTATGTGAGCGCGAAGCTGGAGCTCAAGCCGTACGGCGCCCCGGCCGCGCAGGTGAAGCGGGTGCAGGAGGAGATCATCCGGCAGCTCTCCGGGAACCTCCAGCTCATCGCCCGCCTGGAGGCCGCGAGGCCCCTGACGCTGGAGCTGATTCCCCCCGGACACACGCTGGCGAAGTACGGCTATCCCCGGGCCGTGTCCCCCCAGGCCGCGGGCCTGTTCTGGGATCATCCGGACTGGCCCCGGGCACGAATCGCGCTGAAGCAGGACCGGCTGGAGTCGGAGCAGTACCTGGTCTTCCACGAGATGGCGCACGCCATCCAGGGGCTGGCCTTCACCCAGAAGGAGAGCGAGCTCATCTACCGCACGATGCTCCGCACCTACCGCAGCCGCGCGGCTGTGGACGAGGTCTTCGCCATCTACAGCGAGCGCGAGTTCGTCACCGGCGTCTCCGCGCACGACCTGCGCGCCCCCGGCGTGTACGGCATGGCCCGCCAGCGGTGGAACGAGGAGCACCTGTTCACCCGCTTCGTGCGAAACCTCTATTTCCCCTACAAACCCCTCGCGGGCGGCACTGCGGGAATGACTCCGTCCAGCTTCGGTTGAAGCGTTTTTCCGGGTGCACGGCGCCGCCCGGCTCGCGAGGCATGCGCGGATTGAAGCTCGCTTCCGTCGCATGGTAGGAGGAGGCGGGCCGGTCGCCTCGACGGAACATCATGGACTCCCCCGGTGCTGAACGGCCTCGTCGGCGGTTGACGCGAATCATCGCGGGCGCAGGCCTGCTCTTCCTCGCGACGTTCGTCCTCCTGCTCATCGCGGTCGTGACCGCGCTTCACAACCTCGACCACCCGTGGCTGAAGCCGCACGTCGTCTCGCAGGTGGAAGAAGCCTCGGGCGTGCGGCTGGACTACCAGACCGCGCGGATCGACGTGCTCTCCGGGCTGCGCCTGGAAGGACTGGTGGTGCGGACCCCGCCGCCGTTCCAGGACGTCGCGCCCGAGTTCCTGCGCGTCGGCACACTGGAGGCGGCGTGGTCGTTCGGCGCGCTGCTGAAGGGACCGGTTCGGGTGGAGCGGGTGGCGGTGCGCGACGCGACCGTCGTCCTGGTGGCGGATGAAAAAGGGACCACGTCGCTCACGAACCTGACCGGACCGCCGGAGCCCGAACCGGTGGATGAAGCGTCCCCCGGAACCTCCCAGCAGGTCGCGGATCTCTTCGCCTCCCCGTTCCCCGTCTCGAGCATCGAGCTGTCGAACGTGTCGCTGACCTATGTCCGCGTCCAGAACGGCGCGGTGGTGGACCGCTGGTCGCTGCGCGGGCTCGAAGCCGGCATCGAAGCGAAGCCGCAAGACAAGAGCTGGAAGCTGCTCGTGGACCTCGGCAAGCCCGGGAAGCCGCTGGCCCTCACGCTGAACCGTGAAGCGCCCGCCGCGGAGGCCCTGCTGGAGCTGGCCCTGTCAGTGGAAGCGAGCACGGACGCCGCGCACGTGAAGGTGGACCTGGACGTCGCGAAGCAGACCTTTGATCCGCGCTTCACGCTCCGATCGCTGCTGCACGGCGCGGTGACGGCCAGGTTCGACGCCAGCAAGCAACACACCACCGTTGAGCTTGAGCGAACGAAGCTGACCGACAGCGCCGAGGTGCAGGCCCAGCTGGTGCTTCCGGATGCGTCGGAAGTCCCGCCCGTGCTGACACAAGCCCTGGCGGACGTGGACCTGGGACGGCTGCTGCGATGGATCCCCGAGGACCTGCGTCCGTTCTCCCTGGAGCGCGGCAAGGTGCACCTGGAGGCCAGGGAGGTCACGCTCAGCGACATGCCCCAACTGGGAGCCCAGGGCCGGCTCGGGCTGGACGTCGACGTGGCGAAGCTCCTCCTCGTGCAGGAGGCGCTCAAGGTGGAGCTTGGCGATGGACGCATCTCACTGACGGCGACTCCGGATGCCCCCCAGGGACTGGCCGCCAAACTCGCGTTCGTGATCCAAGGACTCGACGTCGGAGGCGCCACGCCGCTCCGCGTTCCGAAGGCCTCCGGCGAGCTGACGGGGCATCAGCTGCGGCCCGACCTCTCCTCACCCTTCAGGGTCGCGGGGGACGCGGCCCTGGCCGCCAAGGTGGAAGCACTGGATGTCCGTGCCTCCGGATACCGAGCGATGGCGGAGCGCCTGGGCCTCAACCTCCAGGTGCCCCTCACGGCGAAGCCCCCCTTCGCGCTGAAGGCGGACGTGCCCGTGGAGGTGCTGCGAGTCACCACCGAAGGCCGCGAGGTGCTGAAGGGTCCCGCGCGAGTGCAGCTCCACGTGACGGACGCATTCCCCACGATGGAGGAGCCACGGCTGAGCAAGGCCCGCGCACGGCTGGAGCTGGACGTGGGCACGCTGCACGCGTCGCTGGACGCCACGAAGGGCACCGACGACGTGGCGTACTCACTGGACGCACAGCTGCCGGACCTCGTCATGGCACGGCCCTTCATCCCGGATGACGTCGCCGCACGCTTCCCCTGGAAGAACCTGGCCGTGACGCTGGCCTCCAAGGGCAGGCTGACGGCCCTCTTCGCGCCCTCGCCACGCGTGGACCACCAGACGGAGCTGAGCCTGAAGAAGGCGGGCTGGGACGACATCTCGGCCGCCAGCACCACGCTCGCGCTGCGCTCCCAGGGAGACGCGTGGAAGCACAAGGGAGACCTGGCCTTGAAGGTCGAAGGGCTGCGCATCGGAGAGACCGACGCGGGCACCCAACACCAGACGCTGACCTTCGATGTCGACCGCCGCAAGCTCTCGCTCAAGTTGGGGCTCACCGGCAATGAGGGCCTGAAGGTCGCCGCCGACGCGGCACTGGCGTTCAACCCGAAGGCTCGCGCGCTGCGCATGGACGTGAAGGGCGATTTCCCGCCGCTGGGTCCCCTGTCGCCGCTCCTGGCGAAGGCGCGGGTGCCCCCGGAGGTGGATCCGTCCAAGCTCGCGATGACCGGCGAACTGCACGGCACCCTGACCGGCCTCATCACGCACCTGGGCTCCGACGGAAGCTTCCGCCTGGCCCCCATGCCACCGCGCGCCGCCAGCTTCGAGGGCAAGGCCCACATGGACCTGCGCGGCGTGCGCTGGAAGCAGGCGGACCAGACCATCAACGTCCCCGCCCTGCGCTGGGAGGGCGAGTCGCACGCCGACGGCGCCCAGCGAAACGTCCGCACGACCCTGGCGGTGGAGAAGCTCACCGTCAGCATGAACGACCGCCGGTTCACCTTCGCGGACCTGTCCAGCGACAGCACCGCCACCTTCACCGACCAATGGGAGAAGGGGGACATCGAGCTGAAGCAGCTCGTGAAGGTCCGCTCGATGGAACAGAAGCCGGCGCTGCCCTACCCCGTCCAGGACGTGGAGGCGTCGTTCTCCGTCGTGCGCAAACCCACCGGCGTCATCCGCATCCCGGACCTGCGGCTGTCCAATGGTGGCACCCAGACGGTGCTGAAGGTCCGGGGACGGCTCGACCTGAGCAATGATCAGCAGCGCATGGGGCTCCGCGGCTCGCTGGAGCAGGACCTGGCCCACCTCGCGCGGCCCGGTCAGGTCGAAGGCAGCGGCAAGGTCACGGTGGACTTCCGCGTGGCGTCCCCGGACCTGGTGGTCTTCCGCACCACGTCCAGCCTCAAGCTCCAGGACGTGAACGTGCGGATGCCCGAGTCCGGCATCGTCGTGGAGGCGCTCAACGGCGACGTGCCGCTGACGGAGAACGTGGAGGTCTCCCAGGACGGCGTGCGACTCTTGAACGACCTGGACGTCAATCCGTACTCGATGCTGCGCTTCGCGGATCAACACCCGCTGCTCACGCGCAGCGGCTTCATGTCCGCGGATCGCATCACCACGCCGTGGGTGACCATCGCGCCGCTGGCGGGCAACCTGGCCATCAACCAGAACGTGTTCTCCATGAGCCAACTGGAGATGGGCGTCCGCGGAGGACGCATCACCGGCCAGTGCATGCTGAACTGGCAGGGCAAGCACTCCACGATGGAGGCCCACGTGCGGGCCACGGGCGTGAAGTCCTCCCGGGGTGAGCCCTTCGACGGCAACGCCGCCATGGTCATCTCCGCCAGGGACCGCAGCATCAACGGGCGCGCGGAGATTCTGCGCATCGGCAACCGCCACCTGTTGGACCTGCTGGACGTGGAGGATCCGCACCACACGGACCCCGCCACCAACCGCGTCCGCTACGCGCTGGGCCTGGGGTATCCGGAGCACGTGCGAGTGAGCTTCAAGCAGGGCTTCGGCAGCCTGCTCATCACCATGGGCGGCCTGGCCAAGCTGGTCAGCATCGATGAAATCCGGGGCATCCCCCTGGGCCCCATCGTCGACCGCCTCATCACCACCATGTTCCCTCCGGAGGCTCTGCCATGACACATCGTGGGTTGCTGCTCGTGGCCGCCCTCGCGGCTTCCGGGTGCATCAGCGCGCCGGAGATCGTCATGGTGGACCGGGCGACAGCGCTCGAGGAGCAGGCCGCGGGCTCGTACAAGGACGTGGAGCAGCGGCTGGCGCGCGCGGGCATGAACCCCACGCCGGTGCCGCTGACGCCCAACCAGTTGGAGGATCTGGGCATCCAGCCCCCGCCGCTGGTGGAGAACCTGGGCAAGACGCAGGCGGACCGCGTGGACGACCTGGTGCGGCGCCACTGCGTGGGCGAGGGCAAGGACGGGCTGCTGGTGCTCACCCGGAAGCAGTGCACGGCCGGGCGCGTGTCCGCGGATGACGCCGCCCTGGTGGAGCGGGTGAACCGCGCCCGGCGTCAGCTGTGGCAGTGGATGAAGACCGTGCGCCCCGGTGTGCCGGAGGCGACGCTGCGCCAGAACTGGCGTCTGGCGCACGCGGAGGGCGTCGTCTGCGGAGGCTGGGTGGAGGCCGAGGACGGCACCTGGGGAGAGAAGAAGTGCTGACGCGCCAAGGCCCCTGGTTCCTGGCCCTGACCGTCCTTCTCGCGAGCGGCGCCTGGGCCCAGGACGACGAGAACGACGGAGGCATGGTCCTGCCCGAGCGGCTCACCGTGGGCATGGGCGACCAGTTCCTGGGGCAGCTGGGGCCCGACGAGAACTCGCTGCTGTTCGTGTCCAACCGGGACATCGCCACGGAGATCTTCGTCCAGGACCTGGAGAAGGGCCGCGAGCGCCGCCTCTTCGACGAAGGCGCGGACGTGACGTGGCCGCGCATCAGCCCCAATGGCAAGCAGCTGCTCTACGTCTCGTTCCGCACCCAGGCCGGCGGCCAGCTCTGCGTGAGGGACCTGCCAGAGGCGAAGGAGCGTCGCTGTCTGGAAGAGGAGCTCAGCGCGCTGCAAGCGGAGTGGATCGACGACACGCACATCGCGCTGGTGAGCCGCGCGACCATCCAGGGAGACCTGCGGCTGTCGAAGGTGGCGCTGGGGGCCGGATGGCAGGTGACGCCGCTGCTCGACCGCAACCTGACCAGCCCCACCGTCTCTCCGGATGGGCGCTGGCTGGTGTACGTCCCGGTCCAACGCTCCGTGCAGGAGGTGGGACCGGGCTTCGCAGCGCGAGCGGCGCCGCACCTGGAGGCCATCCGGCTGGATGTCCCCGGCGCGGCCCCTGTCCCGCTGACGCTGGACATCCCGGGGAAGACGGGCCAGCCGGTGTTCGCGCGCGACGGACGCTCGCTGTACGTGGTGCAGTTCTTCACCGACTCCAACGGGGACGGGGTGATTGACGCGAGCGACAGCGGGGTGCTGTTCCGCGTGCCCTTCGCCTCCGACCGCGACGACGCGCCCGCCCAGGCCGCCGCCGCCAGCCCGGACCAGCTCACCAGCGAGGCGTGGAACTGCGAGTACCCGTCCCCCACCGCCGCGTCGCTCATCACGACCTGTTCCCGGGGCCAGTCGCTGGACGTGTATCAGCTGCCGCTGGGTGGCCAGGTGCCCGGTGAATGGGACGTGAAGCGCCTCAGCGAGGAGCTGGGCATGGTGGGCCGGCGCGCGGATCAGCTCATCCTCTACCGCCAACGGCTGCTGCTCGAGACCCGGCCCAAGCTCCGCCGGTTGTTGATGATGCGCCTGAGCCAGCTCCACCTGGCCTACGGCGACTTCGACGCGGCGGACTTCTACGCCCGCCAGATGTCGAAGGTGGACGACCCCGTCACCGCCGGACTGTCGGAGCCGTTGCGCATCCTCATCGCCCACCGGAAGGCCCTGAAGGAGCGCGACCGGGGCCGCATGGTGGATGAGCAACAGGAGGGCGAACGCCAACGCATGGCGGCCCTGGACCCCGCCGCCGCGCCCAGCCCGCCCTCCGCCGTCTACCGGCACGTCGTGCGCAGCGAGCTGGCGCAGTCATCCGGCGACTTCACGCTCGCTCGGCAGGAGCTGGAGGCGGCCGAGCTGACGGACACCACGCCGCGCGCGGTGCTGGAGGGCTGGTACGAACAGGCGGACGCGCTGTACCGCGAGCTGGACGACCGGAACGCATTGGTCGCCGCCGGCCGCAAGCTCTCCCAGAACAAGGTCTTCAAGCAGGACGACCAGTTGGACTTCGCGCGCGGCGCCGTCCGCGCGCTGTACCGGGGACGCCCCTACGCGGAAGCGGACGCCGCCATGGCCCAGGCGCTCGCGGAGGAGCCTCCGGGGACGCCGTATGCGTTCGCCCTGGAGCTGGGCCGCCACGTCAATGCGTTGAACGAGGAGCGCCCTCCCCGCCCCGTCCGGGACGCCCTGGTCGCGTTCTACAAACAGCAGACGGATCCGCTCCGCCGCCGCATGGTGGTGCAGGACGCCGCCGAGCGCGCGGCGAGCCTGGGCGCCGACGGCGTGATGGAGGCCCTGGCGACGCTCTACGTCGACGACGCGCCGGCCGGCACCGAGGAGCGGCGCCGGGCGGAGCGGCTGTTCCGCCGCGCGCTGATGGGCCGCGCCTACCGCCGCATGGGACGGGACCGGATGGACGAGGCGCGCGCGGACTTCGACCTCGTGACCCGCAGGACGGGCTCGCTGGAGAGCGCCGTCGAGTCCATGAGCTTGCGCCTGCGCGCGGGAGTCGCCCCCGAGGTGGTGATCAAGGAGGTCACCACGGAGGTGCCGAGCAAGGTCGTATCGCTCTCGCACTTCGTGAAGGCCTACGTGACGACGCGCCGGCTGTCCAAGCTGGATGACGACGCCCACGCACAGGCGGTGAAGACCGGCCTCGCGGAGCTGCGCGCGGCGTGGCAGGAACTCAAGAACCAGCGCGAGGTGCAGGCCCTCATGGGGGCCATCCACCACGAGGACTTCCTGCGCGGCCGCAATCCCGCCGCCGCCGAGCGCGCCAACCGGCACTACCTGGTCGCCCTGGACCTGGTGCGCAACAACGCGCGCTACAAGGCGATGATTCTTGGCGCGCTGGGGCTGCTGCACACGCAGGTGGGCAACTACCACATCGCCCTGGGCTACCTGGACGAGCGCGACAAGCTGCCCTACGCGGACAGCGGAGCGGGGCTGTCCGTGGCCCTCGCCCGGGCCCGGGCGCTCCTGCACGTCAACCGCGAGGCGGAGGCAGCGCAGGCGGCGGACAAGGCCCTGGCCACGGTGGAGTCCGTGCCGAAGATGGCCCGGTTCATCCCGTTGGTGATGGACCGCGCGGCGCTCTACAACCTGGCCGCGGGCCGCTTCGAACGGGCCCTGACGCTCTACGACCGCGCGCTGCCCGGCATCGAAGCCGGCCCCCGCGACGACGAGGGCCTGCGCAACCGGCTGGTGCTGCGGCTGGCCCGCTGCGGCGCGGCGCTGGGCGCGGATCATCCCCAGCGCGCGCTGGAGGACCTGGACCAGGTGGACCGGGACCTGGCGACGCCCGCCGTGCGGGCCACGATGAAGCAGGCGCACGCCACGCCCAAGTTCGTCCAACGCGCGTATCGCATCATCGCCGCGGGGCTGCGCGCCAACGCGGAGACGCGGCTCGGGCGCATGGACGCCGCCGCCCGGGCGCTGGAGCAGCGACGCGCGTTGTTCCTGGAGCAGTTCGACGAACTGGATCGCGACGAGGACATCCGCGCGGTGACGTTGGCGGAGCTGCGGCTGGCGGAGAATGCCGTGGACCGCCGCGACCCGGCGCAGGCGGCGCAATGGCTGGGCAAGGCGTTGGAGCACGCCGACTCGCTGATGGCTCGCACGCACGCGCCGGTCGATGCGGGCCAGCTGGACGTGCTCTGGTTCGCGGCGCAGCTGCAATCCGAGGACAAGACGCGGATGCCTTTCGACGTACCCCAGCGGATGGAGCAGGCGCGGCGGACGCTCATCGAGCAGCGCGACCCGGCCTGGCGCACGTACCTGGCGTGGTTCAACATCTACCTCGCACTCGACGGCAAGGTCGCTGCCTCGGCGGACAAGCCAGCCCAGACGCAGGAAATCCAGACCGCGTCCGAATAGCCGCTGCAAACACATTCGGAAACGCGCGGGACATTTTCGCGGCACATGGCGGGAGCACCTTGCACCGTGTCAGCCCGGAAGCCCCGGGCCTGAACGGCACGGGACGCCGTGGGGGGCAAACCCCTCCCAGTCGGTCCCTCACGGTGTCCACCGTGCCATCAGGCCAACGGCTTCCGGGTGCGGTCATCACGCGCAAGCTGGAGGTACACATCACCATGAAGCGCCATCTGTTCATGCTGGGCCTGCTGTTCGCCGTTCCCACCTTCGCCGGATCCACCACCCCCACGCAGGACGCGTCCCAGGGCGCGCGCCGGCCGCCCCCCTTCGAGCGCAAGTCGCCCGTCCAGGTGATCATCGACCACCGCCAGGACCTGGCCCTCACCGACGCCCAGGCCGCGAGCCTGACCCGGATTCAAACGGCGCTCGACGCGAAGAACGCGCCCGTGAAGCAGTCCCTGGAGGCCCTGCGCCCGCCCGCGCCGCCGGACCGCACCCAGGGCACGCCGTCCGCCCAGGACCAGGCCAACCACGAGCAGGCGCGCGGCCTGTTCGAGCAGCTCCGCGCCAACGACATGGCGGCCTACCAGGAGGCCGAGCAGGTCCTGACGGATGCTCAGAAGACCCAGGCCCGCACGCTCCTGGAATCGGAGCGCCGCTCGCACGGTCCCGGCCACGGCGGCCGGGGTGGTCCTCCCCGAGGCGAGTAGCCCCTCACCGCCAGTCCGGCCCCCTGCTCGTCAGGGCGGCCGGAAACCCGGCGGCGTGGAGTGTCGTTTCCTGAAAGTCACGAACTCCCCGTCAGGATGTCAGACGGCCTCCGTATGGTGTCGGGCATGGAGGCGATGATGCAGACGATGTTGGTGTTCGTGCCGGTGGCCCTGTTGGTGGGCGCCGTGGTGATGATTCCCCGTTCCCGCCGCCGCGTGCGTCGGTGGAAGGTCCGGGCCTAGCAGGCGGATCCGCGCCCGTCGGATCCGCCCCCTTCCGAGGGAGCGGAGCGTGATTCAGGGGGCCCGAAAACAGATGCTTGACGGGGCCGAACGAGGACGGTACAAGCCGCCTCACTGAATCACGGCGGGGCCGCCCAGGGCGGATAGCTCAGCGGTAGAGCGGCGCCCTTACAAGGCGATGGTCACAGGTTCAATCCCTGTTCCGCCCATATAGATTTTTGTGGGGAGTTAGTTCAGTTGGTTAGAACGCCGGCCTGTCACGCCGGAGGCCACGGGTTCAAGTCCCGTACTCCTCGCCACTAGAGAGGCCCGGAACCGAAAGGTTCCGGGCCTTTCGCTTTTCTGGCCACCCTCCTCGCTACGGAGGGGTGCGTCCCTCGCACCTCGACGACGCGGGCGCGCGAGCAGCTCCCCCCCGAAGCCGCCCGCGCGCCCGGTCGCCAAAGGACGCAGGCCGTCCGCGGCCTGGTCAAGGCGCCAGCTCCACTCCCGCCCGTGCAAGGCAGGCCACCGCCTCGACTTCTCCTGGCCGTCCCCTTCACCGAAGAAGCGCGCGTCCATCCGTGCGACCGCCTCGTCCGGCGTCGGCTCCTGGTGGACCGCGGCCACGCCCTCCGTGGAGAGGCCCGCGTCGGGCGGACTCGTGGCCACGGAGGACTGCTCCGGAGCCAGGGGCCTGTCCACGCGCGGACCCGCGGCCCGGGCCGCCACCTGGGCCTCACGCGCCAGCCGCTCGGAGTGGTCGACCGAGGCCTCGAGCTCACGGACCTGGGCCTTCAACCGCTGCAACTCAGTGGTGTCGCGCGCACCGGACTCCCGTGCATTCACGCCGCTCGCGCCAGCGAGCCGGAACACGCCGTAGGAAAGCAGCCCCATACCCAATTCCTTGTCATGCCGCATGAACCGGGGTGCCCACGAATACGCGAACGCCCCGCTCCGAGAGTCATTGATGCATCCGGCGCCTGCTATGTCCGCGCTCGCGGGCACGGAGCGGGCCATCGCCGCAAGCGTAAGGAGGACCCCCATCGTGAGAGCCGCATGCTTGAATTGTCTGTTCTTGAGCTTCGCTCCTCGAATGGGTGCTTCGCGCAAACTCTCACTGCAAGAAGCCGAACCGACAATTCGCTAAAATTAGGGAGCGTGTTCCCTGGGAGCGACTCTGGAGGTCCGATGGCCGATGAAAGCCTTCGAAGTTCGCAGGTCCGTGTCCTGGTGCGCCTGATCAACGAGGCGCACGAGCTGCCCGAGGGACAGGAAGCGCGGCCGAGGCATCTGCTCTCCGGCATGTGCCGCATCCTGGGCGCCGAGGCAGGGGCCTGCGTGCTGGAGTGCGACTTCAGACCGGGAGGTCGCGGAGGCTTCACGGCCGCCGTCCTGGAAGGCTGGGACGGCGCCGCGCGGCCCGCGCTCGAGGCGCTCCAGAGCATGGGCAGCGCCTGCAACCCGGGCATCCGCTCGCTGATGGAGCGGCCTCCAGTGCCCGGCGCCGTGGTCACCGCGTTGCGGCGGGAGCTCGTCGGAGACCGGGCCTGGTACGGCGCGCCCTACGTCGAGCACTACCTGCGGCCGACACAGCTCGACGACTCGGTGTATTCGCTCCGGTGGTCCGAGGTACCAGGAGTGGTGCGAGGCATCGGCCTCTACCGTGGGCGGAGCGAGCGCCCCTTCGATGAAGCGGACCGCGAGCTGCTGCACCTGTTCCACGTCGAATGCGGGGCCTTGCTCGACCTGCCGGAGCCCACGAAGGAGGAGGCCCCGGGCGTGCGGCTCGCGCCGCGCGAACGCCAGACGCTGGAGCTGCTCCTGCAGGGGCTCGGTGACAAGCAGATCGCGGCCCGGCTCGGCATCAGCCGCTTCACCGTGAATCAGTACACGAAGACCCTCTACCGGCGCTTCAGCGTGCAGTCCCGGACGGCGCTCATCGCCAGGTTGCTCGGCCGCCAGGGCCGGGGCACTGGCGAAAGAGCGCAGTAGGACCCGCGTCAGACGACCGAGGGCCCGCGCAAGGACCGGTGATACTTCTGGAGGATGCGCTCCACGCGCATCTGGCCGAGCAGCGCCTGGAACGCCTCCGTGGCCACCAGCGCCCCTTCCACCGCGTCCATGGTCAGGGCCGCGTTCCCCGCCTGCTCCACCAGCCAGCGACCGTCCGCCGTGATGGCGAACACGGCGCGCTGGGGCTCTCCGGGCAGCCACACCACCAGGAAGAGGTTCTCGCACTCACACTTGGGATCCGAGCACAGCTCGATCCGCCAGGCGTAGCGCTGCCCGTCCAACTCCACGCGGCCCAGGATGTCCCGCTCCAGGTCCGCGCCTTCGCCCAGGAGCGACTCCGGCAACTGCACCTCGAAGGCGCCCTCCAGCCGGCCCATCGCTTCCAGCACCTGCGTGCGGCGCTCGGTCACCAGTGTCTCGAAGCCCTCCTGGAAGCCGGGCGCCTGCGACGCCGCGCGCACGACGCCGCCCCAGCGGTCCTCGGCGGGGCGCAGCTCGTCATCCAACAAGGTGCCGTCGGAGGTGAGGGTCAGGGCCTTCTGCTCGCCGCCCGCGGTCACCTTCAGGTTCACGGTGTCGCACAGGCAGCCGTCGTCGGTGCAGGTGGCGCCATGCACGGACACCGCGCCGTACTCCGGCGTCTGGCAGTCAGCGAGGTGGCGGAGCGATGCATTCTCGGAAGAGGTCATCATCGAAAGCGGGTCCTGGAGGGAAGGAGCGTGCGGCTCACTTCACGTTGGCGAGCGGCGTCTCGATGAACTTGCCCTTGCCGGCGAGGTCCTTGAGGTCGACCTCCCCCGCCTCCAGCGGACGGCGCGGAGTCTGCGGGTTCTGCCGCACGCCGGCCGTCTTCTCGTGGGCGGAGATGATGGGCAACAGGCGCACGCCGTCCTTCGGCACCTGGAAGCCCTGCGCCTGCAACTCCGCGCTCAGGTCCTTGCGGAACAGGCCCGGGTTCTTCGCCAGGTGGCCCGTCGTGTACTCGCAGTTGGCGCAGGTGAAGCGCGTGGTGTGGCCGCTGTACGTCACCGCGTGGATCTTCGAGCCCGGCGGCAGCGTGCCCTTGAAGGACGCGGCGATGTCCTTCGCCGCGCCCGGCGCCATCAGCTTCGCGGCGTCGGACTGCTCGCTGTGCGCGAAGGTCGTGTTGAAGTCCGCGCTGGGCGGATTGGGCTTCGAATACCGGGCCTCCGCGGGCGCTCCGGCCTGCAGCGCGTTGCGCTGGGGCGTGCGGCCGAAGTCGTCCGAGCCCGCGACCTTGGAGCCGCTGAACTCGTAGCCGGGCGTCTTCGTCGACGAGTCCTTCATCCCGCTGACGGACACGCGCTTGCCGTCGTTGGTCAGGTCGTGCACGTTGGGGTGGTACATGCGCTTCATCGCGTCCGGCGGAGGCACGGTGGAGCCCGCCGACTTCGTGTAGGCCCCCTGCGTGTGGACCGCGCCAAAGGACGTGGCGAAGAAGTTGGTGTTCTTGCTCAGGCCCGCGCCGCCCTCCTTCCGCCCCTTCACCCCCTCGGTGCGCGCATTCGCCTCCAGGCCCGCCAGCCGCTGGTGCTCGTTCGTCAGGGCCTTGCCGTCGTCCAGCTTCAGCGTCTTGTCCGGGTTCTTGGAGCCGTACACCGCGCCGCCAAAGCCGTCCGTGAAGACCTTGTGCTCCGGGGGCGGCTTGAGGGCCGGCTCCTTCTTCGGCTTGGCCTGCGCCTGAACCTGCGCGGCCTGCACCTGGGCTTTGGAGGCAATCGGATTGTTCTGCACCGAGTGCCTGGCCTGATTGATGGAGGAGGTGGTCTTCATCTTGGGCATGGCGTCTCCGGGGGAATGCGTGAGCCTCCCTCTCTTTTTCCGGGATTTGCAATGCCAACGCCAGCCCAATGTGGGCCTATCGTCACGGGCATACGTCAGCGCACCCAGGAGCCACGCCTTGCCCTCCCGTTCCCGACGCCTGTTGACGACTGTCGTTGGCGCGCTCCTCCTGTGCTGCGTTTCCCTGCCGTCCTGGGGCCAGACGCCCTCCCCTTCGGAGCCCCCGCGCATCGCCCTCCGCGCCGCCAGGCTCTTCGACGGGAAGAGTGAGCGGCTCCTTCCGGATGCGGTCGTGCTCATCGAAGGCTCGACCCTCCAGGCCGTGGGCACCGGCCTCCCCATCCCCTCGGGGACACGGGTCATCGACCTGGGCGACGTCACCCTGCTGCCCGGGCTGATCGACGCGCATTCGCACCTGCTGCTGGAGGTCGACCCGGAGAACGGAGCCGACGGCCTCCTCACCCCCGTCGCCCAGAACGGCACCACCGAGCGCGCTCTCATGGGCGCGAAGCTGGGCCGCGAGATGCTCGAGGCGGGCGTCACCACGGTGCGCGACGTGGGCAACTCAGGGGTCAACGGCGACGTGGCGCTGCGCAACGCCATCCAGCGTGGATGGGTGCAGGGCCCGCGCATCTCCGCCTGCACCCGCGCGCTCGCTCCCCAGGGCGGTCAGTTCCCCACGCTCCAACCTCCGGCGCAGTCCCTCATCGAGCAGGAGTACGTCACCGTCTCCGGTGTGGAGGAGGCCCGGCGCGCCGTGCGGCAAGCGCTCATGGACGGCGCGGACTGCATCAAGGTCATCGTCGACAACGGGCACAACCTCCTCTCATTGGAGGAGCTGAAGGTCATCGTCGAGGAGGCCCACCGCATGAAGCGCCCGGTGGCGACGCACACCACCACCGACGAGAGCATCCGCATCGCGGTCCAGGCGGGCGTCGACTCCATCGAGCATGGGTACTCGCTCCCCGATGACGTGCTGGCGCCCATGGTCCGCAATCGCATCTTCCTGGTACCGACGGATGGCCCGATGGACGTGTGCGACTCCTTCGATACCCAGGCAGGCAATGCGGAGCGTCGGCGCCAGATGAAGGAGCGCTGCAAGAAGAACATGGCCAAGGCCAATGCTCGCCTCCGCCGTGCGGTGGCCGCGGGTGTCCGGATCGCCGCAGGTTCGGACATGTACATCGTGCAGCCGGGATTGACGCGAGGCCAGGCCACCGTGAAGTGGTTCATCGCCTATGCCGAGGCGGGTCTCAAACCCGTGGACATCCTGCGTGCCGCGACAGTGAACGCGGCGGAGTTGCTGCGCATGCAGGACCAGGTTGGCGCGCTCGCGCCGAACAAGCTCGCAGACCTGCTCGCGGTGGAGGGGGATCCCCTGAAAGACATCCGGGCGCTGAGGCAGGTCCGGTTCGTGATGAAGGACGGCCAGGTGGTCCTGGACGCCCGCCCTCAAAGCAGGGGCCCGCCCTAGGGGGTGTCCCTAATTATCTGAAGAAAGGTGCTGGAGGCCGAGCGGCCGCCAGCCCCGTGGGCAGGGTTGAGCTTGCAGGGAAAGGAAGAGCTGAGCACCCCTGGTGAGTGCATCGACATGAGCTGACGGACGAGCAGTGGAAGCAGCTTGAGCCACTCATCCCTGCCCGACGAGGGCCGCGCACCAAGAAAGGTGACCGGCAGTTCGTCAATGCAGTGCTCTGGCGGGTGAAGACGGGCGCACCCTGGCGTGACTTGCCAGAGCGTTACGGGCCCTGGAAGACGGTCTACAACCGCTTCGGGCGCTGGGCGACCCGAGGCGTATGGGAGGGGCTCTTCAAGTCGCTGCAGTTGCAAGTGGATGATGTCGGCTCGCTGCTGGACGCCACCATCATCCGGGCGCATCAGGACGCCGCGGGCGCAAAAGGGGGGGCCGATGCAATGCTCTGGGCCGTTCTCGAGGAGGCTTTTCTTCCACGGTCCACGCCCTGTGCACCACCCAGGGCCAACCGCTCGAAGTGACGCTGACGCCTGGGCAGCGCGGCGACGTCACTGAAGCCGAGCACCTCATTCAGTATGCGCACGGCAAGGCGCTCATCGCCGACGCCGGCTATGACGCCGACCACCTCGTGCAGGCCGTCCGGGAGCGCGGAATGAGGCCCGTCATCGCGATGAATCCAACGCGCAAGCACCACCGGCGCCGCAACAGTCGCGCCCTCTACCGGCTGCGCATCCAGGTGGAGTGCATGTTCCACCGCCTCAAGCGCTTCCGCGCCGTGGCCACCCGCTACGAGAAGACCGCCACCAACTACCTGGCGGTCCTCCACCTGGCCTGCATGATGCTTTGGCTTAATTAGGGACACCCCCTAGGGTGTTCCCTTGAAGTCAGCGGCCGACAGGCCGTGCCGCTTGAGCAGGTCGTAGAAGTCGCTCCGGTTGCGCCCGGCCATTCGAGCCGCGGCGCTGACACTGCCGCTGCTGCGGCGCATGGCCTCCGCGAGGTAGGCGCGCTCGAAGGCATCGCGGGCCTCGCGCAGCGAGGGCAACGCCTCGGCCCCGACGGGAACACCCGGCAGCTGCGCGCTCTCGGTGGGGGGCCGCTCCAGCGCCTGCCCCAGGCGCGGCACATGTCGCGGTTGAAGCTCGTCCGCGCCGGCCAGGAGCACCGCGGCCTCCATCTCGTGGATGAGCTCCCGGACGTTGCCAGGCCAGCCATAGCGCTGCATCAGCTCCACCGTCGCGGGCGCCAGGCGTGGCGGACGCAGGCCATAGCGGTTCGCGGTGCGCTCCAGGAAGAGCTGCGCGAGCAAGGGGATGTCCTCCAGCCGCTCGCGCAGGGGTGGCAGCTCGATGGGCACCACGTGCAGCCGGAAGTAGAGGTCCTGACGAAAGCGCTTCGCGGCCACCTCCTCCGCGAGGTCCCGGTTGGTGGCGGCGACCACCCGCACGTCCACGGACTCCTCCACGTCCGCGCCCACGCGCGTGAGCCGCTGCTCCTGCAGCACGCGTAGGAGCTTCACCTGCACGGACGGGGACGCCTCGCCAATCTCATCCAGGAACAGCGTGCCGCCGTTGGCCGCGCCAAACAGGCCCTCACGCTCGCGCACGGCCCCGGAGAACGCGCCCTTCACGTGTCCAAACAGCTCGCTCTCCAGCAGCTCGGGCGGAAGGGCGCCGCAGTTGACCGCGACGAAGCGCCCCGCGTTGCGGCGCGAGAGCACGTGGAGCATCCGCGCCGCCAGCTCCTTGCCGGTGCCACTCTCGCCGGTGAGCAGGACGGTGGCGTCGGTGGGGGCAATGCGGGCAATCACCTCGCGCACGCGCGAAATGGCCTCGCTGATGCCCAGGAGCAGGGGCTCGCCCTCCTCCCCCATGCGCCGCCGCAGCTCGGCCACCTCCCGGCGCAGCAGCGAGCGCTCGAGCGCATGCGTGAGCTTCTGCATGAGCTCGTGGTCGTGAAACGGCTTGGTGAGAAAGCCGTAGGCGCCCTCCTGCATGGCCTGCACCGCGGTCTCGATGGAGCCGTGCGCGGTGAGCATGATGACGGACAGCTCGGGAGCCCGCTGTCGCGCGGCCCGGAGCACGTCCATGCCATCCATGTCCTCCAGGCGCAGGTCGAGCACCATCGCGTCCACGCGCTCCTGCGAGAGCCTGCGCAGGGCGCTCTTGCCCTCGCCCTCCACGGTCACGCGGTAGCCGCGTGACGTCATCCGCATGGACATGAGCTCCGCGAGCTGGAGGTCATCGTCCACCAGGAGCACGTGGGGCTGCTGGACGGGGGACTCAGGCGTCAAGACGGCCTCCAGGGGACGCAGGGTCTTCAAGGGGAATCCAGAAGGTGAAGGTGGCGCCGGGCCCGGACGTGTCCGCGAGCGACAGCTCACCGCCGTGCGCGGTGATCATCTCGCGCGCGATGGTCAGGCCCAGCCCCGTGCTGCGGCGCCCGCCCACTTCGAGGCTCGCGAAGGGCCGGAAGATCCAATCACGCGCGTGCGCGGGCACGCCCGGGCCCTGGTCCGCGACGGACAGCTGGACCGCGGGCACGGGGTTGGCGGCGCCAGGGCGCTTGCGGGTCACCAGCTCACACGTGATGCGCACCGTCTTGCCCGCGCTGGAGACAGCGATGGCGTTGCTCACCAGGTTGGACAGGGCACGCTCGACCAGGGGGTCATCGATGGGCGCACGCACGGGCTTCGCGGCTGGCTCGTACACCAGCTGGACCTTGCGCTCATCCGCTTCGAAGGCGAGGTCCCGAAGGACATTCTGGACAATCAGGTCCACCGAGGCCCCGGCATTGCGCTGCAGCGGCTGGCCAGACTGCACGCGCGACAGGTCCAACACGGAGGTCACCATGCGAATCTCACGCTCGCACGCGGCCTGTGCGAGCTTCACCACGCGGGCCTGCTGCGGCGTCAGGGGGCCCGTGCTGCCATCGCCCAGGAGCGAGAGGGCCTCGCGCACCCGGGCCAGCGGCGTGCGCAGGTCGTGGGACACCGAGGCCACGAACGCGCTCTTGAGCTGATCCAACTCCGCCAGGCGCCCCCGCATGCGGTCCAGGTCCAGCGAGAGCGCGCGCAGCTCCTCGGGGCCGCGCAAGGGAGGCAGCGGGCTGAAGTCACCCTGGCCGATGCGGCGCGCATGCGTGGAGAGCAGCGCCACCGAGTTCGACACCGCGCGCGCCTGCGACAAGGCGAGCACTCCCGCGGCGACGATGCCCAGGAGGCCGAAGAGTCCGCCGGAGCTCAGCGCCGCCGACCCGATGGAACGCGCGTGGTCCTCCTTCGCCTGGATGGCCAGGCGCATGTCCCGCGTGCGCTCGGACCACACCGTGGTGAGGACCTCATCCAGTTGCAGCCGCCGCTCACGCAGGGGAAACGACAGCATCGACTCACAGGTGCCGGCCTGCTCCAATTGCAGGGCGTACTGCACATAGTCCTGGGCGCTCGCGCGGATGCCCGCATCCAGATGCACCGTGCCGGTGCCGAGCGCGGTCTGCAGCACGTGGCGCGCGCTGGCGACAGCGCGGTGCACGGAGGCCGCGCTGCTGTCGTGCTGCTCGCAGGCCACCACTCCGCGCCGCACCGCCAGCTCGAGCGCCCAGGCCGCGACGTACACGCGCTGCTCTCGCTCGAAGGAGGCGAGCTCCTCGCGGCCCACGCTCGCCACCACCTCGTGGGTGCGCATGAGGCCCACGGCCATCTGGGAGAAGGCGGCCACCAGCAGCGCGGTAACCACCGCGTAGGACAACAGCAGCCGGGCACGCAGTCGAAGCACCAACATGGCGCGCAATCTAACCCGCGTCCGCGCGCACGGCCCGTCACTTCGCACGGCCGTCTGTCGGCCCCAACAGTGTTGGTCCGAGCCGACAGGGGCTCTGAGGGGATGGACCGACACCGGGGGCACGCGCCCCTCTGAGAAGGCCCTTGGCACGGCACCTGAAAGGCGTGTCGTCCATGCGTTCGACGACCGCTCTCTCCAAGCCATCCTTCTCGACCCGGCGTGCGGGCGAGCTCATCCACAGCTGGCGCGAGATGGTACAGCCCAGCAGCCTGCCAGCCGACGCGGCCGCCGGCCTGAGCGTGGCGTGCGTGGCACTTCCTCTCAATGTCGCGCTCGCGACCGCCGCGGGACTGCCCGCGAGCGTGGGGCTCGTCTCCGGCGTGGTGGCGGGCGTCGTGGGCGGGCTGTTCAGCGGCAGCCGCTTCCAGGTCACGGGCCCCGAGGCGGCGCTGCTGCCCCTGGCCGCGGCCATCGTGGCGGCGCATGGGGCCGCGGGCCTCGCCATCGCCACGGTGCTCGCGGGCGCCATGCAGGTGGCGTTGGGGCTCGTGCGCGCCGGCCGGTTCGCGCGGCTCATCCCACGGCCCGTGGTGATGGGCTTCACGGTGGGCATTGGTCTGCTGCTGCTCAACACGCAGCTGCCGCGGCTGTTCGCGGTGGAGGACACGCACGCGGACGCCGTGGCGCTCGCGCTGCGGCACGACTGGGGCGAGCGCGTGGGCTGGCTCGGGGTTGCCGCCGGAGCCCTCACGGCGCTGGCCATGGTGGCCCTGCCCAAGGTGCACAAGCGCGTCCCCGCGGTGCTCGTGGGGCTGACGATTGGCACCGTGCTCATGGTCTGGCTCGGGGCGGGCTACGACGCGGTGGGCGCCCTGCCGCGCTCGCTGCCCATGCCGACGCTGCCGTCCTTCGAGGGCGTGCACCTCGCGAGCCTCCTGCCGGCGGCCTTCGGCCTCGCGCTGCTTGCGTCGCTCGGCTCGCTGCTCGCGACGAGCTCGCTCGATGCGCTCACGGGTGCGAGCACCCACAGTGACCTGGACCAGGACCTGATGGCGCAAGGCCTGGCCAACATCACCGCCGGACTGATTGGCGGCTTCCCGGTGATGGGCGCCATCGTGCGCGCCAGCGCTTCCATTCAAGCGGGCGCGCGCACCCGCGCCGCTTCCGTCATGCATGCACTGTGGCTCTTCGTGGCCATGGCGCTGCTCGCGCCGCTGGTGGCGCGCATCCCCATTGCCGCACTCACCGCCATCCTGCTGGTCGTGGGGGTGCGCCTGCTCAATCTGGAGGGCCTTGTTGCCATGTGGAATCAGTCCAAGTCGACGTTGAGCGTGGTGCTCGTCACCGCGCTGGGTATCGCGATGTTCAACGTGTTTGTCGGCATCGGGGCCGGGCTCGCGCTGGCGAGCCTCCTCTACGTGCGTCGCCATGGCGCCCTGCGGCTGGAGGTGCAGCGGGTGACGGATGCGTCGCAGCTGCAGCGCGGCCTGCACATGCAGGCGCCGGAAGCACTCAACGCCCCCGAGGCGCTGGACCTCATGGTGGCGCGCGTGGACGGGCCCATCCTGTTCATCAACCACCTCAAGCTCTACGACCTCGTGGACGGTCCGCCCTGGGCGAAGCTCGTGGTCATCGACCTGTCGCGGGTGTCGCTGGTGGACGCCGCAGGTGTGGCGACGCTCCAGTACCTGGCGGAGTTCCTCGCCGTGCGCAGCGCGCACCTGGCCCTGGTGAAGGTGCCGCCCCACCTGGAGGCCGCGCTCGAGCCGCTCTCGAAGCACCTGCTCGAAGGGCGGATGCACGGCTCGCTGGAAGGTGCGCTCCTGGGGGCGGGCCTCATGCAGCCCGCGCCCGTGGAGGAGCCTGTCGCCCACCCCGCGCACGCGTATACCGCCGCGCACAGCAGCGGACTCGCGCTCGAGGGGCGGGGCGGGTAACCCGCAGCGCTCAGCGGCGGCAGCGAGCCGGAGCCTCAACGGTTCCGGCTCGCGGAGCACCCGGTTTCACCGCGGGACAATGGCGCGATGTCGGGTCAGCCCCCCAGGGTGCCGCACACCATGCTCACCACCACGCTGCTGTTGCTCGCCCTCTCCTCCACTCCTGCCGCGCCAGGCGCGCCGGCAACGAAGGCCGCGGCCCCGGCCGAGGAGAAGGTCGAGTTCGACAAGCACTCCCTCGTCCTGCTCAAGCGGGCGCCCAACGCGCCCAAGATGGAGCCCGACGCCCTCCAGAAGCTGCAGGGCGAGCACCTCGCGCACCTCAATCGCATGGGGGAGAGCGGAAAGATGGTGCTCGCGGGCCCCTTCGACGAGCAGGACGACATGGGCATGCGCGGCGCGTGCATCTACCGCACGGCCACGAAGCAGGAGGCGCGGCAGCTCGCTGAGCAGGACCCGATGGTCAAGGCGGGCCGGCTGCAGGTGGAGGTGCTCGCCTGGTACACCGAGAAGGGCTACCTCGCCTTCCCCAAGGCGCCGCCCGAGGAAGCGCCGAAGCCCCCGCGGAAGTAGCGGCCCGTCACGGCTCAGGGCAGCGGCGACAACTCGTCGTCGCGAAGACTTCGGGTGAGTCGGTCGACCCACTTCGCGTCTCGACGTGCCACTCCCCGCCGCAGTCTGTCCAGCCAGTCCGGCGAACCGATGGGATCCATCCAACCGCCGACATACGGTGAAACCAGCGCCTGGCTTTCACAGCCGGCCGCACGCAGGCTCATCACCTCCTGCCATGCGGCCGCGCAGTCCCGGGTCATCCCGGCGACATCAACGTCGCCGCCATTGCCCGGCACGGCCCCTTCCCACAGCGCCTGGTTCTGAAGGCCGTGCTCGCCCAGTTCGGCCAGCATCGCATTCAGCGAGTACACAATGGCTTCCTGTAGCGCGAGCAATGCATTGCCCTGCGCCCCCTCCAGCGAGGCCCGCGCGAGCGCACAGGCTCTCATCGACGCGGCGATTTCACGCTCGGCGTTCAGCGCATAGACCCGCTCGACGGATTCAATAGCATCCATGATTCCCCAACAGTACCGGCACGACCTCAGCCGGTCGAGCCTGGGCTCCTTCCGGCTCCCCTCCAAGGCCAGACGGAGGCAGCAAGGCGCTGGGCCGCGCGGTTGACGGTGCGGCTCGACTTCAAAGGGGGACGCATGGTGCAATGACGCGCATGCCCAGAGTGTTTCTCTACAATCCCTTCAAGAGCGACTGCATCGAAGACCTCATCGACAGGTGGATCAAGGCAGAGGAGAAGCGGGGCTGGACCAAGGACCTGGTGCGGGTGCGACACGGCTCGGACAAGCCGCTCGACGACCTGAAGAGCGGCGACACGCTCTACATCATTGGCCACGGCGACGTGACGCCGAACCACATGGTCGACCGGGGGCCCACGGAAGGTGGCACCCAGGAAGTCCTCCAGCCGCACGAGCTGGCCGCGCGGGTGTTCTCGGACGGGCTGACCGACAAGGCGATCACCATCAAGATCTACAGTTGTCTGGCGGCCCGGGGCATCATGGACAGCTTCGCCACGAACGCCGCGATCCAGATCAAGCTCAAATGTGGAAGCATGGGAGGGATGTCGTGCAAGTTCGACATCTACGGCTACGACGAGATCGTCTCCATCCTGGTCTTGAATCCCAAGACGGGGGAGTACGGCAAGTTCGTCGGTGAGCTGAAGGAGGACGTCACCGGCGTGAGCGAAGACACCATCGAGCTCACCACCGTGAAGGCAAGCTCCTCCAGAAGGCTGCTCGTCAAGAAGGGCTTCGGCTTCATGTAGCGGCCGAAGCCTCCGCCCTCCCCTACGCGCCGCGCAGGTCCACGCTCCGGACGAACGCTGGCTTGCGCCGCGCGTGCGAGGCCTGCTCGTAGGCGTAGGCGAGCTTGAGCAACACGGGCTCGCTCCAGGCGCGGCCGATGAAGGACACCCCCACCGGCAGCCCATACACATCGCCCGCGGGCACCGTGATTGTCGGATAGCCAGACACGGCCGCGGGCGTGGAGCTGCTGCCCAGCCAGTGGTCTCCCAGCACCAGGTCGATAGGCCCCGCCGGCGCCTGCGTCGGAGCCACGAGCGCATCCAGCTTGTGCTTGTTCATCACCGCGTCCAGCCCCTCGGCGCGCGAATACCGGCGGCACGCCGCGAGCGCCTTCTTGTAGGCGGTGTCCGTGAGCGGGCCCTTCTTCTGCGCCTGGAGCAGCAGCTCCTGTCCGAAGTACGGCATCTCGCGCTCGCGGTTCTTCTCGTTGAAGGCGATGAGGTCCGCGAGCGTCCGCACGGGGGCACCCTCCCCCAGCTGTGCGAGCCAGGCCTCCAGGCCCGCCTTGAACTCATACAGCATCACTTCCAGCTCAGGCTCGTCGAGCTTCGCCAGGTTGGGCAGCACCACCGGGTCCACCAGCACGGCCCCTTGCGCCTTCATCACTTCGAGCGCGCGCTCCACGACCGCGTCCGTGGCCGGGTGGTAGCCGAAGAACCGCTCGCGCGGCACACCGATGCGCGCACCCGCGAGCCCCTTGGGGTCAAGGAACTTCGTGTAGTCCGGGTGGGCGCGGCCCTTGCCCGCGGCGGTGGCCGCGTCGCGTGGGTCCTCGCCCGCGAGCACGCTCAGCAGCGCCGCGGCGTCCGCCACGGTGCGCGTCATGGGGCCCGCGGTGTCCTGGGTCGAGGAGATGGGGATGATGCCCGCGCGGCTGACGAGCCCCACCGTGGGCTTCAAGCCCACCAGCGCACACGCGGACGCGGGCGAGACGATGGAGCCGTCCGTCTCCGTGCCCACCGACACGGCGCAGAAGCTGGCCGCGGTGGCCGCGCCCGAGCCACTGCTTGAACCGGAAGGGGTCCGGTCGAGCGCATAGGGATTGCGGCACAGGCCGCCGCGTCCGCTCCAGCCGCTCATCGAGTGCGTGGAGCGGAAGTTGGCCCACTCGCTGAGGTTCGTCTTGCCCAGGAGGACGGCGCCGGCGGCGCGCAGCCGCTCCACGATGAACGCGTCACGCGGGGGAACAGCGCCCACCATCGCGAGCGAGCCCGCGGTGGTCTGCATCTTGTCCGCCGTGGCGATGTTGTCCTTGATGAGCACGGGGATGCCGTGCAGCGGCCCGCGCGCGCCCTTCGCCTTGCGCTCGGCATCCAGCGCGTCGGCCAGCGTGAGCGCGTCGGGGTTGAGCTCGATGACCGAACACAGCGGCAGGTCCCCGGTGCGGTCGAGCGCACGGATACGCCCAAGGTAGGCCTCCGTCAGCCCGCGCGCGGTGTGCTTGCCGGACTCCAGGCCCGCACGCAGCTCCGCGACCGTCGCCTCCTCGAGCGCGAAGGCCCCCGGCGCGGCGGCGGTCGGCGCGGCGGCGCGCGCATCACGGGCGGCCAGTGCCCCGGTCACGGCCGCCGCGGCCCCCAGGAGCGTGCGGCGGGAGAGACCTGCCGGGTTCACTTCGGAAGCAGCCGTCTTCTTCGTCATGGCGCAGGCACCCGTTCGTGGAGGGGCGCCAAGTGGACCCGATTCCCCCACCCGGCGGAAGAGCCGTGGCGAACATCTTGTGACAAGGCTGGCACAATCCCAGTCAGAAGCGGTGTCAGGGGCGTGTGATACAGATAATGCTTCACCTGGAGACCTCCCATGCATCTACGTGCCCTTGCATTGACCTGCCTCACCGCGCTCGCGGCCTGTGACAACACCCCCATTGAATCCGAGTCCACGGAGGAGCTGGGCGTCAGCACCGCCGCGGAGACGGCGACCCGCCTCTACGCCACGGTGGGCAACAACGAGCTGAGCTTCGAGACGCTCGGCACCTTCGAGCAGCGTGACGGCGTCCGCGCGCTCGTCATCCGCGCCACCGCGAACCGCTACCTCGCGGATGTCCTCAGCTTCGTTCCGGACGACGCCTTCGGCGACGCGAACGTCATCAGCGAGCGCCGGTTCGAGATCGTCCTCCACGAGGGGCACGAGCTCAACACGATGCTCTCGGGCCTGCCGCTCTTCGTCAAGGTCACCACCAACACGGGCACGCCGCGCTCGTACACCGCGCGCATCGTGGTGGCCCCGCGCTTCTACGACTTCCGCGGCGACTCGGGCATCTGGATCGACGAGGCGGTCACTCCCCGCTACGTCGTCCAGGGCAACGAAAACCTCATCTACCGGGGCCACGCCGCGGTCGCCGGCTACACCGACTGGCTCTCCGTCACGGCGCCGGACGGCATCCCGTCCGTCTACGGCCGGCCCAACTACAAGCTCGACTGGACGTACACGAAGCTGCACGAGGCCATCGACCCGCACACGGTCCCGCTCGCCTTTAGCGCTGGCGGCGACAACGGCGCGACGATGCAGAAGACCGCCCGGTTGGTGGCGCGCGTGACGGAGTTCGCGCTCACCGACGGCGACGCCTATGACGTCTGGCCCAGCCTGCCCTGCGAGCCCGCCGTCTCCAACTGCTACCACTCGCAGCCCGCGGGCACGACGGACTTCAGCCAGTGCGGCACCTACCGCCAGGTCCTGCGCTGCACGTACTGAGCGACCCGCGGCAGGTGTAAGCCAGCGGTGGTCGTGAACGGGCCTGTTCCCCATGCGGTGTCCTGGGGGAGCAGGCCTGTCGTGTCCGTGCTTGTGTTCGAACCTTGTTTGAGACTGGGGTTTCGTTCGCAATCAACCCCGCTGGGAGGCCGGGCCCGCCCGGACGCGGGGGAGACCCTCCCCGTCCGGTCATGCTAGAAACCGTGTCCCATGTCTCGCCCTGGGCCTCGTGATTCCCTGTCCCCCTCGGGGGTGGCCGAGGTGTCGACGGCCGTCGGAGAGAGGAAGCGGAGCTCGGCGTCCGCCGACGAGTGGGTGCCGGCGCTGACCCTCATCTCCCACGCCACCGCGATGCGCGCGGGCGCGCGGCTCCTGCTGGACGCGGTCCTCGCGGGCCGCACCGTGGAGCTGTCCCGCAACGGCCCGAACTTCACCCGGCCCGGAGACCCCTTCGGACATCCGCTGGCGGACCCCTTCGTCAGCCGGGTCCCCATCGTGTTCTCCCCGGCGGAGACCGGGTTCATCCGGATGCGGGTGGGCGAGGCCGGGACCCGGGTGACGGTGAACGACCAGCTCGTGACCGACTGTGAGTTCACACGGGAGGAGCTGGCCGCGGGCGTGCCGCTGGACGTGGCCGGCCGGCTGGTGTTGCTGCTGCACCTGGCCTCGCGCCAGACGGATGCACCCACGGACACGCTGGGCATGCTGGGCGACAGCCAGGGAATCCGGCGTGTGCGCGAGCACATCCAGCGCATCGCCGACCTCCAGGTCCCGGTGCTGGTCCGGGGAGAGACGGGCACGGGCAAGGAGCTGGTGGCCCGGGCCGTCCACCAGCACGGCCCGCGACAGGGGGGCCCCTTCATCAGCGTGAACCTGGGCGCCATCCCCAAGGAGCTGGCCGCCGCCGAGCTGTTCGGCGCGCAGCGGGGCGCCTTCACCGGAGCGACCCGCGACCGGGAGGGCTTCTTCCGGGCGGCGCAGGGCGGCACGCTGTTCCTCGACGAGGTGGGCGAGGCCCCTCCCGAAGTGCAGGTGATGCTGCTGCGGGTGCTGGAGACCGGTGAGCTGTATCCGGTGGGAGGAAGCACCCCCATCAAGACGGACGTGCGGCTCATCGCCGCGACCGACGCCAACCTGGAGGAGCACATCCGGGACGGACGCTTCAAGGCGCCGCTGCTGCACCGCCTGTCGGGCTATGAAATCCACCTGCCTCCCCTGCGCGAGCGTCGCGAGGACCTGGGAGAGTTGTTCCGGCACTTCGCCCAGGAGGAGCTGGAAGCGATTGGCGAAGCGCACCGGCTGACGCCCCGGGACCCCTACGCCGAGTCCTGGCTGCCGGCCTCCATCGCGCTGCGCCTGCTGCGCTTCGCGTGGCCCGGCAACATCCGGCAACTGCGCAACCTCGCCCGGCAGCTGGTGATTGGGAGCCGGGGGCAGTCCGTGCTGCGATTGGACCCGCGGCTCGCCGGGGAGCTGGAGACCGCCGTCGTGGCGAGCCCTCCCGTCGTCGCGAAGCCGCCCGCGGCGGTCGCCCGGCGCAAGTCCACCGAGGTCACCGGCGAGGAGCTGCTGACGGCGCTCCGGCAGCACCAGTGGGACCTCAAGCTGACGGCGGACCGGCTGGGCATCCCGCGCTCCTCCATCTACGACGCCATCGACAAGCACCCCCACATCCGCAGGGCGGGGACGCTGACCGCGGAGGAAATCACGTCCTGTCATCACGCATGCGCGGGCGACCTGGACGCGATGGTGCGGCGCCTGGAGGTCTCCAAGCGCGCCCTCAACCGGCGCATCAAGGAGCTGGGTTTGAGTACCCGGGGTTCCTGACGCCGTGGCAGGCCCCATGCATGAGCAGCTCGGGCCCCCGGGGCTCCGGGTCGCAAGGAGTCGTGCCATGTCGAAGCACCAGTTGATCCTCTCCAAGTACGTCAACAACCTCCATCCGGTCCGCTCACTGGGGAAGCGGCTGGAGCCCGCACGGCAACTGGTGCTGAACAGCTCGCGGAGTGAAGAGGCGCTGAACGACCCCTCCCTGTGTCTCGTCGCACCGGGAGACGTGCTGGAGGTCGTGGTCGCCTCGGACCCGCACGCGGGCGCCGTCCTCTGGATACTCGAATCCAACGACACCCTGGGCGGCAACTGCATCGACCTCCTCGACACGGAGGTGATGTTCCTCCCGGTGGACCGCCTGTTTGATCCAGGCCCGGGAGAGCAGCGCCGCAAGCTGTGGATCAGCGACCCGGGGCAGGAGCCCCTGTTCCCCCCGGATGATGGGACGGGCAACGCAGGCACCATGGTGGCGATCCCGCCCCTGGCGCCGCCCGACTCGGGTTCCGAGAGCTAACGCGGACGGGACGGGAGACCCGGCAGGGTGTTTCCCCACTCCCGCCGGAAGCCCGGGTTGGCGGCGAGCGCGCGGGACAACTCCTCCAAGGCCTGTCCGCGCCACGCCTGTCGCTGCTCGGGAGCGGCGGAGGGAAGCGCGGACCGCAGCGCGAGCAGGGCGCCTCGCAGCAGGTGGGCATCGGGCCAGTCAGGACGTGCCGCGAGCAGCGGGTCGACCAGGGCCAGCCCTTGTTCCAACAGGAGGCCCGCGTCCGCCTGCTTCGCCTGCATCGCGCGCGTGGCCTGGCGGCGGAGGAAGTGCCCGAAGCCCAGGATGAAGTCCTGTCGCTCCGGATCCAACGCGATGCCCTTCTGGAACGCCTGGGTCGCGGCCTCGCGGTCCTCGGCCCGTGCCCCGGTGTACAGCGCCCGGGCCCCCAGCGCCTCCCCCATGAAAAACCAGGCATCGGCCTGGTTCGGCTTGCGCGCGAGTGCCTGGCGCAAGGACGCCTCGGCGCGCGCGATGCTGGGGCGCGGATCGCGTCCGTGGTCGAGCTCGAAGGTGGCCAGGATGGCGTGGACCATGCCCCGGTTGGCCAGCGTCCCGACGTCCTCCGGCAGCCACTGGAGCGCCTGCTGGAGGGCCGCGTCGGCCGAGTGTACGCTCGCGCGGGGATCCTCTCCGCGCGCACGCTGGTACAGGGCGCGCTGGGCGAACACCTCTCCCAGGTTGATGTAGCCGTAGCCGCTCTTCGGCGCGACGGACACGGACCGTTCGCAGGCCTCCTGGGCCCGGGCCAGCGCGGGCGTGGGGTCTTCCCCCTGGTCCCAGCGGGTCTGCGCCTGCTGGAGCAGCGTCAGGCACAGGCCGTTGTGGAGCTGGGGAATGCCGGGGCCGAGCTCCAGCCCCGTCCGATACAGCTCCGCCGAGCGCTCCAGCGCCGCGGTGGGCTCACCGCCCCGCACGCGGAGCCTCCGGGCCACGAGTGCATGCGCCAGCCCCCCGTAGAAGTAGGACACCACGTGCCCGGGGTTGAGGGTGCGGGCCTGCGCCAGCGCCGCCACGGCCTGGGAGAGGTCTCCGTCCGGGTCCGGCGCGCGGGGATGGGTGGCGCGGGTGTAGAGCGCGATGCCCAGGTTGAGCCAGGCCTCCGGCATCCGGTCGTCGAGCCGCACCGTGGCGCGAAACGAGTCGATGGCCTTGCCGTAGCGGGGCAGCGGATCCGCGCCCACCTGCTCCTCGTGGTCGGCCCAGGTCTTGTAGACGAGGCCCAGGTCCAGGAGGAAGCCCGAGTCCCGGTCCGCCGGAGCCAGGCCCTCGAAGGTCTCGACCGCGTGGCTCAACTGCTCTCGCGGATCCCTGGCGCGGAGCTGGCGCAGGTGACCCCAGAGCCACCAGGCCTGCCCCAGCTCGAGCCGGGCCTTCGCGCGCGAGGGGGAAAGCTCCATCGCGCGCCGGGCCGCGCTCACGGCCTTCTGGGGCAGCGACTCGTCGTCGTCGCCCAGGTTGCCCTGGTACTCGGCGAGCCGGCGATGGAGTCGGGCCTCCAGCACCCGGGCTTCGGACAGCTCTGGCATCGCCGTGAGCGCGTGCGCGACGGCTTCGAGCCCCCGCGTGTACGGCGGCATGACCGCGCCCTTGCCGTAGACCTCCAGGATGAGCGCACCGAGTTCGAGCTCTCCCTGGGCGGTGTAGAGGGCCGCCACGCTCTCGCCGCTCGCGACCGCTTCGGCATAGGCCTTCCGGCCCGCCTCGAAGTCCGCCGCCGCGGCCTCGCGCTCGCCCTGGTTCCAGTGCCGCATGGCGCGGGCCTGGAGGATGTCGCCCCGCAGCTTGAGCGCCTCGTGGAACCACGAGAACCCGGGGCCAAGCGTGGCCAGCCCGTTGAGCGCGTCGTCCCACCGCCCCTCGTAGAAGGCGAGCAGCGCCGCGACGTAGGCGGCGGAGGGAACTTCCGCGCCCTCGCTCTGACGAAGCCAGGCCAGCGCGGGTTCGCGGTAGCGGCGCTCCACCTCGCGCTCGCGAGCCGCTCGCCGTCGGGGGTCGCGGAGGCGCTCGGCCTCCAGCAGCTGGGCCTGGTACTCGTGCCCCGTCACCAGCGCCAGCGCATAGGCCACGCGGGGTTCGCGGAAGCCCCGCGCCCAGGCGGACTGGAGGAACTCGCGGGCCCGCGCCTCGTCCCCGAGCGCCAGGTGGCCGCGCCCCAGCGCGTAGTGCCCCGGTCCCACGGCCGGGCCGCCCGCCTCCGCCACCTCCGCTTCGAGCGTCGCCATGCGCGCGCGGATGGCGCGTTGATCCACGCGGGTGTCATGCAGGGGCGCCAGGTCCGAGTAGCGCGCCAGCGCCTCGATGCGCTCCACGGACTCGGTGAACCGCCGGGCCAGCCGCTCCCGTGTGGCGGCCTCGCGGCGGGCCAGCCCCGCCTGTCCCAGGGCCAGCAGCACGAGCAGGGCCGCCACGAAGCTCACGGACGCCACCCGCCGGTGCCGGCGCAGCGTCTTGAGCAACCGATACCCGACGCCGTGCGAGCGGGCCCGCACCGGCTCGCCGGAGAGGAAGCGCCCCAGCTCGTCCGCCACGGCCCGCGCGGAGTCGTACCGGTCGGAGCGCTCCTTCTCCAGGCACTTGAGCGCGATGGCCTCCAGGTCCCTGGGGATGTCGGGATCCACCGCGCGCGGGGGCCGGGGCTCCGTGTGGGCGATGTTGTTGAGCACCTCCAGGCCGTTGGCGCCGGGGATGGGCGGCTGGCCCGTCAACACGCTGTAGAGGGTGGCGCCCAGGCTGTAGACGTCCGCGCGGCGGTCCAGGCGGGTGACTTCACCCCGGGCCTGCTCGGGCGACATGTAGTGGGGCGTGCCCAGCACCGCGCCGGTGGCGGTGACGCCCTCCTTCCAGTCACGCGCCAGCCCGAAGTCCATCACGTAGGGGCGCAGCGTGCCGTCCTCCGCGCGCTCCACCAGGATGTTGGAGGGCTTCAAGTCCCGGTGGATGAGGCCCACGCGGTGCGCCTCGTGCACGCCCTCGCAGGCCGCCTGGAGCACCAGCACCTTCTGTTCGACGGACAGCTCGCGGGCGAGCGCGCCCAGCGGCGGGCCCTCGATGAACCGCATGGCGATGTAGACGCGCCCCTGGACCTCGCCCACCTCGTACACCGGGCACACCCGCTCGTGGTTCACGCGCGCCTGGGCCCGGGCCTCGGAGAGGAAGCGCCGGGTGAGCTCCGGGGCATCCTCACGGACGAACTTCAGGGCCACGTTCCGGTGGAGCCGGGGATCCCTCGCGAGGAAGACGCGCCCCATGCCCCCTTCGCCGAGGAAGCGCACGCACTCGTAGCGCTCCCACCCGGGGACCGGGAAGGCGGGAGGTCCGGGCTCGGGCTCTGAGGCCGAGCCGGGTGTGGCTTCCCCCCGGGCCAGCGCCATCATCGACACGAGCGAGTCCTCGGACAGGCGGCCCCGCTCACGCAGCAGGGCCAGCGGACCGCACGCCCGGCGCCGGGCCTCCTCCCGCAGCTCCGCGGCTTCCTGCTCGTGGAGCAGTCCTTCCGCGAGGGCCACGCGCAGTTCGGCCTCCTCGAACCCCTGACGCATCGAACAACGCCCCCAGGCAAGGCCCCCATCGTACCCGCAACCGGCCGGTTCGCTCCCGGCCCTGGAGGACACGGCATGTCCCCGGCGTGTTGGCGACATGTCGCCGCGAGCAGGTGGCTCCGGCCCTGGCGCGCCCCCTGCGATGTCACTCATTCGAGGCGGGCGTCCTGGACACGCAGTGGCTCCACCCCGACCTGCACGTCATCCGCTGCCAGGAGCACCGGGCACGGACGTTCACGGAGCCCTGCGCGGCTGCAGCTCCTCCGCGGCCGCGCTCGTGGCCTGTCTCCGGGCGACCATGGCGCCGAAGACTCCGGCGGTGAAGAACATGATGACGCTGTAGATGGCCGCGGGGATGGCCATCACGCCGTCATTGAGCAACCGGGGGCTGGAGGCAATGGCGATGGCGAGCGTGCCGTTGTGGATGCCCACCTCCATCGCGATCGCCACCGCCTGCTTGCGCTCGACACGCAGCAGGATGGGCACCACGAACCCCACCGCCATGCTGGCCAGGTTGAAGGCAAGCGCCGCGAGCCCCACGCTCTGGAAGTACGTGCCCAGTTGGTCCCGCTCCTTGAGCGTCGCCGCGAGCACCACGAGCACCAGGAACAGCGCGGAGATGATGCGCACGGGCCGGTCCAGGCCATTCGCGAGCGCCGGCCGCTTCGCGCGCACGAGCATTCCCAGCGAGATGGGCACCAGGACGATGCCGAACACCTGGACGATCTTGGCGAACTGCAACGGAATGGCGCGCTCCTCCCCCATGAAGTGCGCCAGGGAGAAGTTCACGATGAGCGGCAGCGTGAGCAGCGACAGCACGCTGTTGACCGCCGTCAGGCTGACGTTCAGCGCGACATCGCCCTTGGCCAGGTGGCTGAAGAGGTTCGCGGTCGCACCGCCCGGCGTGGCGGAGAGCAGCATCAACCCCACGGCGAGTTGGGGAGGCAGCCCGAAGCCGGTCGCGATGGCGTAACAGACCGCGGGCATGAGCAGCGTCTGACAGCCCAGGCCCACCAGCGCCGCGCGCGGATATACCGCCACGCGGCGGAAGTCCGCGAGGGTGAGGCTCAGCCCGAGGCCGAGCATGATCACCCCCAGGGCAATCGGAAGGAACACCTCGGTGATGACACTGCTCTGCATGGCGGGCCCCCAGCGAAAGCACGCACTCTGCCAGAAAGACCCGCTCCGCAGGATCCCCCCACAGCTGTGACACGCTCCGGGGGGTGTGCAAGTCTTTGCGCGTTGAAACGCGGCGAGACGTGCGGCCTCTTCGCGGAGCGCCGGATAGTCGCTGACATGAAGAGAGCGGATGGCCTGTCCGGCTTCTTCCGCGAGTGGCTGGGCTACGAGCACCTGGCCCTGGGCTTCAAGGACGATCCCGCGAAGACCTCCGGGTTCGACGACGAGGGCCAGCGCGCCAGCGAAAGCTCCTACTCGTACTTCAGCACGCGCATCGCGCCCGGACCGCTCAGCGAGCTGTACGGCTGACGTCCCAGCGAAGCGCGTCCTTCCCGGTCAGCGCTGCGTTATCATCGGACGCAGCGCTCCCGGTGTGAGCCCATCCTCCACGAGCCGGCCCGCGCTGGCACATGGATTGCTGCCGCCCCTCCGGCACCCCATTCCCTCCCCAAGGACGCAATGCCAACGACGCTCAACAGGAAGCCCGCGCCGCCGGAAGAGACTCACATCCAGGTGACTCCCGGGCTGTCCATCAGTGGTGCGACCATCGCGGACAAAGGGACCCTGGGTGCGTTCGTCCAGATCAACGGCGTCAATTGCCTTCTGACGAACCACCACGTCGCGTTTTCGGATGAGGCCGAGCAACAGAAGGAGCTCCAGCAGCGGATGCCCATGCGAGCAACCTTGTACGCAAGGCCGCTGCCGGCTTGGTGGACCAAGGCCACGACCAACAAGTTGCTCCCCATCTTCCACCCCAAGTACGGCGGGGGTGGAAATCGCCTGGCGCGAGTCATCGCCTATGCGACGCCGATGCTTGCCAACAAGGCGCTGGATGTCGCCATCTGCCCCTTGGAAGACAACGTCAACTTCAGCTTCTACGCCCGAGGGAATCCGCCGTATCTCATTGGGCCAGCAGTGGCCCCACGCCTCGGCATGATCGTGAAGAAGTCAGGGGCGGTGACCGGAGTCACCTACGGGAGGGTCCATCATCTCGACGACAGCAAGATGATCATCCAGGCAATCCAGTCCCCTGCCACCAATGACAAGGGCGTGCAGTTCGTCATCATGCCCTTCGCAAGCGGCGCCGTCGCCGACCATGGCGACTCGGGGTCCGTCTGGGTCGATGCCGAGACGAATGAGGCGGTCGGGCTGCTTTACGCCGGAAAGTACGACCTGGAGACCCGGGACAACTACTCGCTCGCCACGCGAATGGACGTTCTTGAGAGGGAATTCAAATTCACGTTCACGCGTAACTGACCCTACTGCTGACGTGAGACGTGCCACGACCGGGGATGTCTGTCCCCTTCCCGCGCCACCAGGACAGGGGGAACCTTCCCGGGGTCCTCCATCGGTCCTGGCGCTGAGACGTAAACGCAGACGCGCCCCAACTGACCGGCAAGCCAGGGCCCCTGGCATGTCAGACGGGAGGAGTAATGTCTTCAACTCCTGACGCCCCCTGACAGGAGAAAAACGCGAATGAGAACTGCTTTGTTGTTCCTGACGACGACCCTCATCGGTGTCGGTACGCTCGGGTGTGGAGCGGAGCCTTCCTCCGCCGTGACAGTCCAGAAGCAAGCCATTGCAGCCCCATCGGGAGTCACCGCGGTCGCGGGCATCCGGGAGATGACCGTCTCCTGGAGCTACACGCCGGACAGCACCGGCAGCCCCCTCGCCTCTTTTGAAGTCGTGGCCACGCCTGGAAGTGCCAGGGTCGTCACGGGCCCCATGGCCCGGAGCACCCTGGTGACGGGTCTGGCGAACGGGACGAACTACAAGTTCACCGTGACCCCCATCCTCGCGGATGGCACCCGCCAGACCTCGAGCGCATCCGCCTACGTGCGCACCTTCGATGTCCCCACCAGTCCCAGTTGGGGCACGTACAAGTCCGGCGACCAGCAGGTGGAGTTGAACTGGTACGCCCCTGCGAATGGGGGGCAGCCCATCCAGGGCTACACCGTCACCGCCTCCCCCGGAGGGCAGACGTACGTCACCCCTGGGACGTCCTTCATCGTCACCGGGCTCACCAATGGGCAGCCGTACACGTTCACGGTGCTGGCCACCAACGCCGTGGGCAATTCACAGCCTTCCGGTTCGACAGGCACCCTGAGGCCCGCGGCCCTTCCGAGCGCGCCCCAGAACGTGACGGCGACGGCGGGCATCCGTTACGCGACGGTGCGGTGGACGGCCCCCACCAGCAATGGCGGTGGCGCCATCTCCGGGTACCTCATCACCACGCAGCCGGGCGGCCTCACGCAGTACGCGGGTTCCACCGCGACCTCCGCGACCGTCGGAGGCCTGGCCAATGGCGTGACCTATACCTTCAGCGTGGCCGCCCAGAACTCGACGGGGACGGGGACCGCGGCGACGTCCAGCGCTGTCACCACCCCCTCCCTCCCCTCCGCGCCCATCAACCTCACGGGCGTCTTCCACCAGGGAAACCTCGAACTGGATTGGCGTCCGCCAGCTTCTGACGGAGGCGCTCCCGTTACCTATTACAGACTGACGTCCACGCCCGCGGGCGCGGAACGCACGGTCCCCGCCAACCTGTTGGTCGCCTCCATCTCCGGGCTCGCGCTGGAGACACCGTATACCTTCACCGTGAGCGCGCTGAGCGGCGTGGGTGAAGGCCCGCCGGCCTCGTTTGGCCCCATCCTCACGCGCCCGCAACCCCGGGCGCCCACGGATGTCCGCGTCACCTCCACCGCCCAGGGCGCCGTCGTGCTCTGGAACCCGGCGACCGCACCCTCGGGAGATGCCGTCACGGAATACCAGGTCACCGCGTCGCCCGGTGGCGGCTCCGTCACCGTCCCGGCGGGCACGCACATCGCGACCGTACCGGGGCTCGTGTCCGGCAACACCTACCGCTTCCACGTGAAGGCGCTCAACTCCGCGGGACAAGGCCGGCCGTCCGCTCCCGTGCTCCACCGCCACGTCGCCCCGCTGGCCTGCGAGGCCCCCTCCTTCGCGCCGGCCTCCGGACACCTCTTCAACGATGTGAGCAGCTTCGTGGGGGCCGGTGACTTCACGGGGGATGGGCTCGCGGACGCGGTCGTGGGCAACGTGTACCGCCTCGTCGTGCTCGCCAGCGGGCCCCGTCGTTCCCTGACAAAGCTTGAGCCCTCTGTCTCCGCGGGCACGAGTTTCAAGGAACTGCGACCCGCCGTGGCGGACTTCAACGGGGATGGGAAGCTGGACGTCGCGGCCATCCTGAAGGAAGACAGCACGACCGCGGGAGGCTTTGTCGTCTTCCCGGGCACGGGCGCGGGGACCTTCCAGACGCCCATTCCCACGCGGCTGGCCGTGAATGTCGGGATGGACTGCCTCCTGACCGGAGACTTCACCTCCGATGGGACGCTGGATGTGCTGGCGCACACCACCGACCAGCGGATCCTCCTCTATCGTGGCGCGGGCAATGGGAGCTTCTCCGCGCCCACGACCGTCGCCTCTTCGGCGCCCTACTGCCCGGCCGTCGCGGACTTCAACGGCGACGGGTTCCTGGACTACGTCCGGGTCGACAACGCCAACAACCGCGTCGTCCAGGCCAACGGCACCGGGACCGGCTCCTTCAAGGTCCCCGTGTATGCCCCCTGCTCCTATTGCTACGGAGACATGGCGGTCGGTGACTTCGACCACGATGGCAAGCGGAACGACCTGGCCATCGTGTCGTCGGATCAGGTGCGCATCTACAATTCCCCCTCGGGCACGCTGGGCCTGATGACGCAGTACTCGATCCCCGCGCCCACGGGCGGCGTGTATTCCTACCCCGTGGCCGTGGACCTGGATGCGGACGGGCTGGATGACCTCTTCTGGACGAACGTCTCGGGTGGAAGGTTGAACCTGCTGCGGGGCAGCACGTCCACCCCGCCCTTCGCGCCCCTGATGACCTATGGCTTCAGTGGAGAGGGCGCCGCGCCCGCCGTGGGCGATTTCGACGGGGATGGCCGGAGGGATGTCGTCCTCGCGGACAGCTACCCGGACGTCCGGATTCTCTGGGGAGGCCCCCTGACGCCTGAGAGCCTGCGGCTGGAAGGCAAGCCCGCGGGGATTGCGAGCGCGGACTTCAACGGGGACGGGGCCGCGGATCTGGCCGTGGGCGTCCATGAGAAGAATGCCATTGCCTTGTCGTTGTCTGGCATCGGAGCGCGCGGCTCCGCACTGCTGACGCCGGTCTTCGTGCCGCCCACGGGGAGCACGCTCACCGGCGGCGTGCAGGACATCGTCGCGGGGGACCTGGATGAAGACGGCCAGGAGGACCTGGCGGCCATCACCACGGTGTCGGGCACGACAGTGGCTCCCCAGCTGGTCATCTTCAAGCGCGCGGCGGGCGGGGACTTCAGCCCGGCCGAGCGCTACAGCGAGGGAACGGATACGCAGGAGCTGATCAAGGTGGACCTCAACGAGGACGGCCGGTTCGACCTCGTGACCCTGCGCTCGCTTTCGTACAGCCAGATTCAGCTGAGCGTGTGGCTCAACGTGGGCGGTGGGCGCTTCGCTCCCCGGGTGGATTTCAAGGTCGCCGCCACGGGCCCGTTCTCGAGACTCCTCGCCGCGGACCTGGACCGGGATGGACACATGGACCTCGCGGTGATGCGCCAGGGAACGCCCAGCATCACGGTGGGCCTGGTCCACGTGCTCTGGGGCAGGGGCGACGGCACGCTCACGGGTCCCACGACGTTCACCGCCGAGGTGAACCTCTGGGCCATGGGCCGCGCGGACCTGGAAGGCCAGGGGCGCGTCGGGCTCACGCTTGAACAGCGCGCGCTGGGGTTCCTCACCTTCGATGCCGCCCGCCAGCCCACCCTGACGCCGCTGACCCCGCTGGGGACCCGAGGAGGCATCCGCGTCCTCACCGACGACTTCAACGGTGACGGCCAGGTGGACCTCTTCTCGTTCAGCAACCACGAGTCCGCCATCGTGCTCCAGCAGCCCGCCGGAGCCTACGCGGCCGGACCCAGGACGGCCTGGGGAAGGGCCGTCCAGGACGCGTTGAGCGCGGACTGGAACGGGGACGGACTGCCGGACCTGGCGCTCGCGGATGATGACGCCCAGAGCGCGACCCTGGTGATGAACGTCTGTCTGCCCTGACCGGGTACGCAGGAACGGCTGCATCCGCGGCCCGGTTCCGGCTCAGCCCGGAACCGGGCCCGGCTCGAGGAAATGGGATGCCCTTTCTGATTCAATGACAGGCCTCTCATCCCCCCAAGGACCCTCATCACGTCCTCGGAGTACCGGCAGCGCTTCGGCCCGTAGCGAGGCCTCCAGCACGCGTTGCTTCCGTCAGCGCGTGCTGCGGCGTGGATGTCACGCGGATTTCAAAGAGGCCCCCTGCGTGAGCCTCGCGGCGCGGGCCTTAGAGCTATGCGGAGCGCATCGCGCGGTGCACGAGGTGGATGTCCCGGAAGGACGGGATGCGCGCGGGGTCGAGGACGTGCATCAACGCCATCCGCATCTGCACGGCGCAGCGCCGGACATCCATCCCGCCAATGCCAGTGCCGAGCCCCGGGCAGACCAGGGTGCGGATGACCGGAGCGCCCGCGGCCTGGTTGTGGCGCTTCACGGCGAGCAGGACGGCGCGGAACGCGAGATAGGCATGGACCGTCTGCGCGATGCTCTCCGGAATGCGCATGGTCGGCGCGGCCACGAGAAACGGCCAGCGCGTGTCACCGGAGGGGACGACCACCGCGGCGCCGACGGGAAGCTCGCCGTGGTGCTCCGCCAGGATGGCGCGCTGCACGGCCTCCTGGACCTGGAGGCCCAGGGTGTCGCGAATCGCCAGGTCCAGTCCGCCGTCCATGATGCCGAAGCTGTTGGCTGGACTGACCATGGCGTCCGCCGGAATGGCGAAGAAGTCCTCCTCCCGCACGGCGACGAAGTCGAACGGATCAAAGGCTTCCGTCCAGGCCCGCGCCAACTGCGGTGAGCGGTCGATGAGGTAGATCTTCTCGGGGAACATGGTCTGGGGTTTAGCACTTCACAGCCAGTGCCCGCGCGCGGGTGGTCTGACCCTGGCGGAACGCCCTCCCTGTGCTGTTATTCGAAGCACGTCCCTTCCAGGGCGCACGCCTCGTCACGAAGGAGTCGGGCCATGAGTCTCCACACGTCGCGCTTCGTCCTGGCCCGGGCCCCAGTGCTGGGCGTCCACCAGGGGTCGCGGCAAGAAGCGCTCCGCCGGGGCGTGGTCCTCTTCTTCCACGGACTGGGCGGAGGCAAGGAAGTCCACGAGCGCGAGCTGCGGCTCTTCGCGGACCAGGGGCTCTTCGCGGTGGGGGTGGACGCCGTGGGACACGGCGAGCGCCGCTTCCCGGACTTCGACGCGCGCTTCGCCGAGGGCAATCCCCGCGGACTGGAGGAGTTCCTCGACGTGGTCGAGTCCACCGCGAACGAGGTGCCCGCCCTGCTCGATGCGCTGGTGGAGGAGCACGGCGCCGACCCGGCTCGCCTGGGAATCGGCGGTGTCTCCCTGGGCGGCTACATCACCTACGCGGCGCTCGTGCGGGAGCAGCGGCTGCGCGCCGCCGTGCCGTTCCTCGGCTCACCGGAGTGGGGCCTGCCCAGGCCGGCCAGCCCGCACCGCCACCCGCAGCGCTTCTTCCCCACGGCCCTCTTCAGCCAGACCGGAGGGAAGGACGACGTGGTGCCTCCCGGTCCCGCGAAGGCGCTCCACTCGCAGCTGAAGCCCCTCTACGCCGAGGCCCCGGAGCGATTGCGCCACCGCGAGTTCCCGGAGTCCGGCCACATGATGCGAGAAGCGGACTGGCAGGAGGCGACCCGCGACGCGGCGGACTGGCTGTCACGCTTCATCCTGCGCTGACGGCCGGGGCCGCACCGCACGTGGCTTCGTACTCCTGGAGCCTGTGCTTGAAGCGCTCACGTTCAGGGGCGGGCCACTCGCTGGGCAGCTCGTCCACGGCCTGCCGTTGCGCGGCCAGTGCCTCGGCACACCGATGAAGCCCGAAGTGCGCGGCGGCGGCGGTTTCCAGCACGTAGGGATTGGGGTGTTCCCGCTGCTCGGAGTCATGCAGCGCGGGGCGGATGGCCGAAAGGGCAGCGGCGTACTGCCCCGCCTCGACCTGCCGCCACGCATGTTCCGTGGCGACCCACCGGGCCCGGGGCGCCAGCGCGTACGCCCGTTCGATGACCGCCGGATACTCTGGAGCCTGGGGTTGGTGCAGGGCGAGTTGCATGGCCAGGTTGATCCAGGCCGCCGAGCTCTCCGGGAAGCGGGACACCCTCAGCCGGGCCCATCCCATCTTCTGCTCCAGGGGCAGCTTGTATTTGTAATTCCCTCCCCTGCTGCACGTGACGGCGAACAGGTACTCCGAGGCGAACCGGTGGCCCGCGAGCGACGCGGGCCGGAAGGGATGCGCGCCCAGTTGCTCGATGAAGCTCCGTGAGAACCCACCCGCCCCGTCTTCGATGACATCGCAGCCCCGCATCCGCCCGTCCGCGGAGATATGGCATTGGACGATGACCACCGCGAACTCGACGCCCCCCGGGAGCTTCTTGACATCCGGGTACCTCAACGGGTGCTCGCCGCGTTTGGGCTCCTGGAACTCCTTCTCCAGGTACGTGCATGCCGGCTCATGGCCCGCGTCACACGCGGCCCGCAGGTCCCCCAGGGCCCGGAGGACCTCGCCCTCCGAGGGCTTGCCCTTCAAGGTCCGGACGACCTCTTCGTGGACGAGGGCCGCCTGTGCGGCATCCAGCTCCAGGGAGGGAGCATCGGTCTGCGCCATGCGGAGGACGGGCACCCCGAAGTTCTCCGCATCCAGGAGATACGGATAGGAGGCCTTGTGCCTCAGGTAGGCGTCCAGCGCCATGGCCAGGTGACCATGGTTCGCGTTGGGAGGAGGAAGGCCGTAGTGGCTGCATCCGGACAACAGCCCCAGCACTGAAAGAATGAGCAAGCACCCGCGCATGGACGCGCACTCTAGGCGTGCCATTGTCCTGCCGGGAATCGCCGCCCGGAGTGGAGAGCCGCACCGGGAGAACGGGCTGCGTCAGCAGGCCGGGCAGGCGCCCCTGCCGAACAAAGGAGACACACCCATGACGTCAGCGAAGCATCAGCCCATCGTCGCGCCTGGACTGCCCAAGCCCGCGGGCCCGTACTCTCCCGGCATGCAGTTGGACCGGCTGCTCTTCATCTCCGGACAGGCCGCCAGGGACCCTTCCACCGGGGTGCAGGCCGACGGAATCGAAGCGCAGACGGAGCAGGTGCTGCGCAACCTGGAGCGCATCCTCGTGGCCGGGGGCTCCAGCCTCCAGCACGTCCTGCGCTGCGGCGTCTTCCTGGTGGACATGCAGGAGTTCGCCCGGATGAACGCCGTCTACGAGCGCGTCTTCGCCGGTCACCGGCCCGCGCGCACCACCGTGCAGGTCTCCGCGCTTCCGGACGCGGGCCTGCGCGTGGAGATTGATTGCATCGCCTACGTGCCTTGATTCGCCAGAGACGGAAAGCGCTGGGAAGAGCCTCTGCCCGGATCAGCACGGCCACGTGCTGGGAATCCGTGGCGGCATGGCTCGCATGTCAGCACTCCGCTGACCGCGGTGGAGCACCGGCTCCCCGATTCCTGAGCAGGGCCTCCCTGGCATGGTGGTTGCGTATGGGGCCGCCACCACGACGGGGGACCCATGACTCCACGTTGCATCTGCCTGCTCCTCTTGTCGTTGGCCTTCCCTGGCGCTTCCGTCAGCGCCGAGGAGCTGGCTCCGGCATCGGCCCGGGGGTGGTTCGAGAACCCCACCCGCTCGCGCGGACTGCTCGGTTCAACGGCGCTGCCGCTGCATGCGGGTGAGGGCTTCGTCGGACAACAGGCACTCTTCGCCACCGTCGCGGAGGTGGGCCTGAGCGAGCGTGTGTCCGTGCATCTGGCCACGGCGACCCCGTTCCAACTGGTGTACGGCGACACAGCCTTCAGCCTCATGGGGGGCATCAAGATGTCCACGCCGCTGACCGAGAAGCTGCATCTGGCGTTCGGCATGCAGGGCGGCACCTATGACAGCGACTTCCCTGGCTCGCAGGGGCTCCACAACGCCGTCGCCGCCTACGGCACCCTCACCTACGGGACGGCCGACGCGAACCTCTCCCTCACGGTCCAACCCATCTACGTCTGGGCCCGGGATGACAACGGGGGCTTGATGGTGCTGCCCCTGGTGGGAGGCTTCCTGCGAGTCGGGGAGCACTGGGGCATCACGGGGGAAGTCGCCATCTCACCGGTGCCCGCCATGTCCGACGCGTTCGCCTTCGCGACGGCGGGCGCGCGGTTCATGGGGCCGCTGTGGTCCGTGGACCTGGGGATCCTCGCCGGAACGCAATTGCAGCATCAGGACACCCCCGCCTTCGTTCCCGGTGCCTCCTTCCTGTACCACTGGCGCTGAGGCGTAAAGGCAGACGCGCCACAGCCAGCAGGACCCACCATCCATTATTTCACGTTTTACTATTTTAACTCGTTCATGACAGCATTCTCCCAGGGGCTTTCGCGAACCTCCTCGCGCCCCTGGGAGAGACCATGCGGAACGTGTCACGAAAGAATGGGATGAACCCGCGTGGAACGGCGCTCGCGGCCGCCGTGCTCGTGCTCGGCTGTGGCGGTGCGCCCGGGGAGCAGCCGGCGGAACACGCCCCCGCGGCCCAGGAGGCCTCGCTCACCGTCTCCGGCGACTTCGACGGTGACGGCACCACCGACCAGCTCACCACCAGCCTGACGGGCATCTCCATCTTCCACCCGTCGAAGGGGACGACGAAGTTCTACGGCTTCAGCGGCAGCTTCGCCGTCAACAACGCCGCCACGGACCTGGATGGGACGGCGGGCCTGGAGGTGGTGGTCGTCACCAGTGGCGGCATCAGCGTCATCACCGACAAGAAGGGGACGGCGCAGTTCTACAGCTTCACCGGCAACTTCTCGATCGTGAGCGTGAGCGACACGGACGGGGTGGCGGGCGCGGAGGTGGTCACGGCCTCGGTGGGCGGCATCAGTGTCATCCGGCACCGGAGCGCCAACAGCTACTTCTATCCGTTCTCCGGGACGTATCAGGTCAACACGGTGGTCGATACGAACGGCGTCGCGGGCGCGGACATCGTCGTGGTGGCCAAGAACAGCACCAGCCAGGGCATCTCCATCATCCACGACTCGAACCGCACCTCGCAGTACTACGCCTTCAACACCAACTTCACCATCACCGCGGCGTGTGACTCGGATGGGGTCGCGGGCGCGGAGCTCTTCATCTCCACGTCCACGAACAAGTACATCCTCAAGGACCGGACCGGGCAGACGACGACCACGACCCAGACGGGCTGCTGAAGACGGACATGGACGCGCCTGGCCCAGCACCACAGCGGGGGTAGCCGGGATGGGGCGGCATCACGTGATTCGGGCCTGGATTGCCCCCCTTCCGCCGGAGTTCAATCCAGGGGCGATGCGGACGAACGCTTTCGATTCCAACCGGCGCGCGTGGCCGAGGTGGCTCGCGCCCGTGCTGCTCCTGGCCTTCGTGGGCTGTGCCGAGCCACGGCGCTCCGAGCCACCCGAGGCTCCGCTCGGTGCGTTCAACTTCACGCTGGAGTCGCGGCCGGTCGCCGCGCAGGTGGAGTTGCTCGACTCGCTCGGCTACTCCGGGGTGACGTTCTTCTGGCCGGGCCGCGAGGCCTTTGACAGCTATGCCCGCCAGCCCGCGGTGGAGGCGGGGCGGGTGCGGCTTCCCGCCGTCCTCTTCGGCCTGCCCTTCGACACGGCCTGGGACCGCGAGGAGCTGAACGGGATTCTGGCGGCGCTCGCGCCCAGGCGGACGGCGCTGTGGCTCATCCTGAACGGTCCTCCTGACGCGAAGGCGGCCATGGTCGCCTCGGTTCGTGACGTGGTGGACCTGGCCACCGCGCACGGCGTGGACGTCGTCCTGTACCCGCACGACGGCGAGGCCATCGAGAACGTCGAGGAGTCACTCGCGCTGATGGCCGCGGTCGACCGTCCCCGCTTGAAGACCTCGCTCCACCTCTGCCACGAGCTCAGGGCGGGCAACCGCGACCGGCTGGCGGAGATCATCAACACCGCCGCCCCCCAGCTCGCCCTCGTGAGCATCCACGGCGCCGCGCGCGAGTTCACTCCGAACGCCTCCACCTGGTCCGAGGTCATCCAACCGCTGGACCGGGGCAGCCTCGACGTGGGGACCGAATACCTGCTCCCCTTGCGCCGGGCTGGCTACGAGGGCCCCGTGCTGCTCCACACCTTCGGCATCGAGGACCCACCGGAGGAACACTTCCGCCGCTCGATGCAGAAGTGGCGTGAGCTGTCGCGCTTGGCCGGTCCCGGCTGAGAGGCGCGGTCACATCAAGGGCAGACCCATCGCCTGTTCGAACAGCTGCAGGTGGCGGTCCTGCAAGTGCTTCCGTCGTACCAGGAGCACGCCGTCGTGCCGCCACCATTCCCGCAGTTCGTGAAGTTCAGGGCGTCGCAATCCGGCGCGATACACGTGCAGCTCCCGTCGGAGCACACCGCGGCCTCGGAGGTGCCCACGGGCGTGGGGCTGGAGTCGCGGACGTCGCCACAGGCCACCAGCAGCAGCCCGGACAACAAGGACAGCAGAGCGGATTTCTTCAATTGGGTTCGCATGGCCTTACGCTCCTCATTCAGGGAGTCATGACAACGGCGGGGAATCGCTGCTTCGAAAGAGCGTACTTGCATTGCCTTGTCATGGAAAAGCCACGGTGACGATGCGCAGGGAGGAATTGAGCCTGGGCCCCGTGCTATCCCGGCGTCATGGCCCCATCCCGGGGCCAGCTCTCCGGAGAAACGTCCATGCGCATGTCATTGATTCGGGGTCTCGTCGTGGCGGTGATGTCCTGGGGCGCGTCCGCGTCCGCGCAAACGAGCTTCTCCCTCACCCCACCCTGCGCGCCGGGGCTCTGTGGCGCGTCGCGCCTGGGTGCAGCGGCCATGAAGCCGGCGGGCGCGGTGGGTGATTCGCAGTACATCGAAGTGGATGTCGCGGCGACGCAGTTGCTGCAGTCCAGCAGCGGCATCGCGCTCGCGAACCCGAACACGGCGCGCCGGCCCTGGTACGCGGTCACCCACTTCGCGGCCGAGCCGTTCAACTACAGCGCCACCTTCTGGGTGCGCTCGGAGTCTTACAACTCCTACTAAAGCGTGCCGGCAAAAGGGGGGGGAAGCCGATCTGGGCCTCACGCTTCGATGCGTTGGACAAGGTGTCGAGGAACTGAAACAAAAGGAGAAGGTCAATGGACGCAAGAAGCGAGAGTGAACCCGTGAAGAACGTCACAACGACGGAACGGAAATCCGAGCGCGAGTTCGTCGTCACGCGAACCGTCAACGGCCCGGCGCGCATCATTTTCGAGGCGTGGACCCAGCCCGAGCTGCTCAAGCGGTGGTGGGCACCGAAGTCGTTTGGGATTTCCTTCATTTCCTGCGAGGCCGATGTTCGTGTCGGGGGCACGTACCGTTTCGTGTTCGGCCACCCTGCCTCGGAGCAGCCGATGGCGTTCTTCGGTAGGTACATCGAAGTGACGCCGCACTCGCGCCTCGCATGGACGAATGAGGAAAGTGCTGAGGGGGCCGTCACCACGGTGACCTTCGAGGAGAAAGGCGGCAAGACGCGGGTCGTCGTGCACGACCTCTATCCCTCGAAGGAAGCTCTCGACGGTGCCATCGCCTCCGGGAGCACCTGTGGGATGGTCGAGACGTTCGAGCAGCTGGACGAGCTACTCGTCGCCCTGGGCGTCTAGGAGCAGAGGCCTTCACCGCGGCCACACAGCGCGGGTGGAAATGTGTTGATGATGGGCCCATGTCGCCGCCCCCGGCCCATCCCTCCCTGACCTCTCTCGTGCCCCCACCGGGCGAGCTTCTTCGCACGCAGAGAAAAGCAGGCCGGTCCGCCGTGGTCGGCTTGATGCTCCTCTGGTGCGCCGCCTTCGTCAGTCCCTTCGTGACCTATCAGGCGGACGTGAAGGCGGCGGAGGGTGAGCTCCTCGTTCACCTGTCGGACCGCGCGGGCCTCCAGGCCCAGGCACTGGGCGCGCATCTCGGACTGCTGCGCTCGGAGCTGCAACGGCTGGCGGAGCACCCGTCGCTCAGACCCGAGGATGGAGCCGCAGGCCCCGAGGTGGCGCTGCTCGAGAACGCCTTCGGCCACACGTCGCTCTTCTCGGCGGGAGTCGCGCTGGTGGCAGCGAACGGCCAGCGCATCTGGAGCGACCCGGTGAGCATGCCGCTCGGGCGCACCCCGCTCACCTCGCGCCCGTGGTTCCGGCGGATGGTGGAGAAGCGGGCCGCTTCGGTCGGACTGCTGGACGAGGAAGGCGGCGGCCTCATCGCGGTCGCGGTCCCCATCGTGCGCGACGAGCGCGTCGTGGGCCTCCTCGTGGGCGAGCTCGCGACGGCGAGCGAGCTGCTCCCGGTCCATCGCGGGACGAACGAGTCCATGGTCGCCCTGCTCGGCGAGCGCGGCCGGCTCCTCCTCCCGGCAACGCCCCCGCCACTCCTGCGCCAGCCGGAGCTCGCCGCACTCCTTCGCCCGCTGGTGGAGACTCCCGGGGCCATCACGCTCGGAGGCACGCGGCTGCTGGGCGCGGCGGCGCTCGTCCCCGGAACCGAGATGCTGCTCGCCGTGCTCGAGGACGAGGCGAGGGACCGCGCGCTGCTCAAGCGCCGCTACGTCGGCCAGTTCGGCGTTCACACCGCGCTGCTCGGCGGAGTGCTCCTCCTCTTCACGCTGCTCCTGCGCCGCTCCTACCATTCGCTGATGACCGCCGAAGAACAGTTGCGGCGCCAGGAGACGATGGCGGCGCTCGGCACGGCCTCCTCGCTCATCGCCCACGAGGTGAAGAACGCGCTCAACAGCATGCAGGCCGCGCTCAGCATGATTCGCGCGAAGGGAGGAGAGACGACCTTGCCCGTCCAGGCGCTGCGCTCCCAGGCGGACCGGCTCGGCCACCTCGCCCGCTCCTTGCTGAGCTTCGCCTCCCCCCAGTCTACGCAGCGGCGCAGCTGCGAGATGCACCTGCTGGTCCAGGACGCGCTTCAAGCCGTGAGGCTCCTGCCGGAAGCAGCGGATGTCGCCATCGAGACCACGCTGCAGGAGGGGCTCTTCGTGAAGGGGGACCCGACGCTGCTGGTCTCCGCTGTCGACAACCTCATCCGCAACGCCGTCGAAGCCGGCGCCGTGGCCCATGACACAGGCCAGCAGCCGACGCCTCGCGTCGAGGTCCGGCTCCTTCGCGAAGACGCAGAGGTGGTGCTCGTCGTGGAGGACAACGCGGGAGGAGTGCCCCCGGCCTTCGAGCCCAGGCTCTGGGAGCCCTTCGCGGTGGGCCGTTCGAGGGGGATCGGGCTCGGGCTTCCGATGGTGCGCACGGCCATCCGCGCGCATGATGGCGGAAGCGTTTCCTATACACGCGTGCCCGGAGGCAGCCGCTTCACGGTTCGCCTTCCGCTTGAGAAGATGGCTTCATGAGCACCTCCCTGCTGCTCGTCGATGACGACAGGACCTTCTCCTCGCTCGCGGCATCCATGCTGAGCCAGGAGGGTTTTCGCGTCCGGGTCGCGCGCTCACTGCATGAGACCCGCGCCGCGCTCGCCGCCGAGGCGCCGGACCTCGTCCTGCTGGACCGGAGACTGCCGGACGGAGATGGGCTCGTCTTCCTGCCCGAGCTGCGTGCCCAGCTTCCGGGGACCGTCGTGCTGATGGTGACCGCGCACGGCGATATCGAGAGCGCCGTCGAAGCCATCCGCGCGGGTGCTCGCGACTACCTGAGCAAGCCGGTCGAGATTGACGACCTGGTGTTGCGCGCACGTCGCGCGGCGAGCGACCTCCAGCTCCAGGAACGGCTGCGCCAGGCGGAGAGCGTCCTCGAAGGACGGCATCGGATGGCGGAGCCCCGCTCGCCAGCGATGCAGCGAACCCTCCAGATGCTGGAGCGGATCGCCACCACTCCGCGAAGCCCCGTCCTGCTGCTCGGGGAGACCGGGACCGGGAAGGCGGTGCTCGCCCGCCATCTCCACGCCCTGCGCCAGAAGCAGGGCGCCTTCGTGCAGATCAACTGCGCCGCGCTCCCGGACACGATGATGGAGAGCGAGCTCTTCGGGCACGAGCGCGGCGCCTTCACGGATGCGAAGACGGCGAGGCGCGGGCTCGTGGAGCTCGCGAGCGATGGGCTCCTCTTCCTCGACGAGGTGGGTGAGCTGCCGCTCGCGCTCCAGGCGAAGCTGCTCACGTTCCTCGACAAGGGGGCCTTCCGGCGACTGGGTGGGACGACGGAGCTCACGAGCACCGCGCGAATCGTGGCGGCCACGAACAAGAACCTCGAAGCGGAGGTCGCCGCCGGGCGCTTTCGCGAGGACCTCCTCTTCCGGCTGAGCGTGTTCCGCGTGGACGTGCCCCCCTTGCGCGAGCGTCGCGAGGACGTGCTGCCGCTCGCACGGACGCTCGTGCAGGAGCTCTCCTCGGAGCTCGGCCGGCGCCCGGTCCCCTTCTCTCCCGCCGCGGAGGAGCGCCTGATGAGCTATCCCTTCCCCGGCAATGTCCGGGAGCTGCGCAACGTGCTCGAGCGAGCGCTCGTGCTCGAAGGAGGGCCCACGCTCGAGCTGCAGTCGCTCGCCAAGGGAGGCGGCGCGCCGGCCGCGGTCGACCCCAACGCATTCTCCGTGTCAGGCCCACCCCGGCAGCTCGATGAAGTGGAGCGGCTCTATGTCCGGCACGTGCTCGAGCAGCTCGGAGGCAGGCGCATGGAGGCGGCCCGCGCACTGGGCCTTTCCTATCCGACCTTCCTCCGCCGTCTAGAGGAGAACCCGCCCTCGGAGTGAAGGACTTTAAAATTCGTTCATCGTCCGGGCCGCGGGCTTCAAGTTTCTTTCATCGCCTGCCCTTGAAGCGCCACGCCCCCTCCGGGAAGTGCCCGGGACGGGCTGGCACAACGCTTGCGTAGCCCCCCATGTCACGTCGAGCCCGGGTTGAAGCCCGGCGGATGACAGGGGAGCTCAAGCAATGACTTCGGATGTAAAGGCAGCAGAGGCGAAGCCGTCGTTGAAGGCGATCCTCGCTTCGGATTTGCCAGCTTCGCTGGTGGTGTTCCTGGTGGCCCTGCCCCTCTGTATGGGCATCGCGCTCGCCTCGGGAGCGCCCATCATGGCGGGGCTCATTGCCGGCGTCGTGGGAGGCCTGGTGGTGGGCCTCATGGGTGGCGTGCCGCTTCTCGTGAGTGGCCCCGCGGCGGGACTCGCGGTGATGGTCTTTGGCTTCATCCAGCAGCTGGGCTTCGCCGTGACGTGCGCGGCGGTGGCCGCGGCGGGACTCGTGCAGGTGGCGCTCGGCGGCCTGAAGGTGGCGCGTTCGGCGCTGGCCATCTCGCCGGCGGTGATCCACGGAATGCTCGCGGGCATCGGCATTCTCATCGTGCTGGGGCAGGTCCACATCGTCCTGGGTGGCTCTCCGCAGAGCAATGCCTGGAACAACCTGCGGGAGCTGCCCGGGCAGGTTCTCAACCTTCATGGAGCGGCCACGCTGCTGGGCCTGCTGACGCTGGGAGTCCTCATCGCGTGGCAGTTCCTGCCGAACGGGCGGCTGAAGAAGGTCCCGGGGCCGCTGGTGGCGGTCGTGGGCGGGACCGTGGTCGCGGCGGTGATGAACGCGGACGTGGCGCGGGTGCAGCTGGCGGCGGATGCGCTGTCGGCCATCAAGCTGCCGGCTCTTCCGGAAGGGTCCATGTGGGGCGCCTTCTTCGTGGCCGTGCTGTCCCTCGCCGTCGTGGCGAGCGCCGAGTCGCTCTTGAGCGCGGTGGCGACCGACAAGCTCCACACGGGCCCGCGGGCGAACCTGGATCGCGAGCTGCTCGCGCAGGGCGTGGCGAACACCCTCTCCGGTCTGGTCGGCGGTCTGCCCATCACCGGCGTCATCGTGCGCAGCGCGGCGAACATCAACGCCGGCGCGAAGACGCGCTGGTCCGCGGTGCTTCACGCGGTGTGGATGCTCGCCTTCATCACGCTGCTGGGGAGTCTGGCGGCGTACGTGCCCCTGACGGTGCTCGCCGGCCTGCTCGTGCACGTGGGCCTGAAGCTCGTGAACCTCGCCCACATCCGGGAGCTGCGGCACCGCGGTGAGCTGCCCGTGTACCTCATCACCGTGGCCGGCGTCGTGGGCATCAACCTGCTCGCGGGCATCGGTCTGGGACTCGGCGCGGCCATCCTCCGGCTCCTGTGGCAGCTCGGCCAGGTGCGCGTGGAGATGCACGCCGCCAATGGCGTTCACCAGGTCTGCATCAGCGGAGCGCTGACGTTCGTCGGCGTGCCGAAGCTGTCGGCGGCGCTCGCGAAGGTTCCCGCGGGCTCCAGGGTGGAGGTGGACGTGGCGGTGAACACGCTCGACCACTCCGGCTTCGAGGCGCTCGAGAGCTGGGCGGACACGTATCGCAAGACGGGTGGCACCGTGACCATGGAGCCGCTCGAGGATGTCTGGACCCGACGCAGCGCGCGTGCGGCCCCCACGGCGGGGGCTGCCGCTCCATCCCATTCCTCCCCCGTTCATCACGTTTCGACTCTCTCCCCCGGAGGTGTGCAGTGAAGAAGCTCATCAGAGGCCTGCTCGATTTCCAGCGCCACACCCTGCCCTCCTACCGGGCGACCTTCGCGAGGCTCGCGAAGGGGCAATCCCCTGACTGCCTCTTCATCAGCTGCTCGGACAGCCGCGTGGTGCCCAATCTGCTCGTCTCCACGGACCCCGGCGACCTCTTCACCGTGCGCAACGTGGGCAACCTCGTGCCGCCGGCCAGGCCCGGTGGCCAGCCCTCGGCGGACCGCGGGGAGGCGGCGGCCATCGAATTCTCCCTGGGCTTCCTGCCCATCGAGGACGTCGTGGTCTGCGGACACTCGAGCTGCGGCGCGATGAAGGCGATCCTGGCCGGAGGCGCCGTGGACGGCGCACCGAACCTCGAGCAGTGGCTCGCGCACGGAACGCCCTCGCTCAAGGTGCTGCGGGAGAAGAACACCCAGGTGGGCGAGGGGCTGCCCGACGCGGATCGCCTCTCCCAGCTGAACGTCCTCGAGCAGCTCAAGCACTTGAAGACCTACCCCATCGTGAGGGATCGGCTCGCGGCGGGAACGCTGCGGCTGCACGGCTGGTGGTTCGACATCGGGGCGGCGCAGGTTCACGCCTACCGGGACGACCTCGGCCGCTTCGTGCCCATCGACGAGACCGAGGGCGATCGCATCCTGACGTCGCTGACGGACGAGCAGCCCGCGCTCCGCGCCGTCCAGTAAGGCCTGGAGTGACCAAGGTTTCGCATCCCTTGCGTATTGGGGGGATGCGCGAATCACCGGGAAGTGTCGGGGACCGCCCTCGGGCCATGGCCGGAAGGTGGTCGTTGGTGGGAGGCCTGGCCTTGTGGCTGGGCCTGGGGTGTGGCGGCTCCTCCGTGGAGCCCGCCCCCGCCGCCAGGGACGCGAGGCTGGAGGCGGAGGCCGCGCCCTTCTTCGTGCGCGACCTGCGCCCGGGCCCCATGGCGGCCCTCCCCGGTGCGAACCCCGCCGGCTTCGTGCAGGTGGGGGCGACCGTCTTCTTCACGGTGGACGACCGGCTCCATGGCCAGGAGCTGTGGAGGACGGACGGCACGCCGGAAGGCACGGCCCTGGTGACGGACCTGCTGCCGGGCGTTGAGGGTTCGGAGCCCACCCACCTCACGGTGATGGGAGGGCAGCTGTACTTCGCGGCCCGGCTGCTCGCCTCGAACCCGGGGCTCTACGGCATGTGGAGCACGGACGGCACGGCGGCGGGCACCCGGCTGCTGCTGACCCTGCGCCAGCGCCCGACCTTCGTCACCGAGCACGGCGGCGCCCTCTACTTCCAGGCCCCGGGCCTGGACAGCCCGCAGGGCTTCACGCTCTGGAAGAGCGACGGCACCCCCGCCGGCACCCGGATGCTGAGGGAGGAGTCCTCCGCCTACATCCGCACCACCCCCGTGCCCGCGACCTGGATGGGGGACACGCTCTACTTTGGCGGCTTCTCGGACGCGACGGGGGCGGAGCTCTGGACGTCGGATGGCACGCCCGAGGGCACACGGCTCCTGAAGGACAGCATCCCCGGCCCGAGCGACATGCTGCCCGGCCCCGAAATCGTCCGGCTGGGAGACCGGCTGGTGTTCTGGGGACTGGGGTTGGACAACGACTCGCACCTGTGGCTCAGCGACGGCACGGGCCCCGGGACCCAGGTGCTGAACGCGGTCCGCCCTGATTCGTATTTCTATGGCCCCAGGCCGACGCCCATCGTGGCCGTCGGGGACCTCGCCTACTTCAGCGCGTGGGATGCCCAGGCGGGACAGGAGCTCTGGCGGACGGACGGCACGCCCGGGGGCACCGCGCGGGTCGCCGACCTGGTCCCCGGCGCCGGGGACAGCGCCCCCGTGAACCTCACCGCCCATGAGGGACGCCTCTACTTCCACGCCCTGGACGCCACGGGCCAGCGCCAGCTGTGGAAGCTGGACGCCCCGGACGTGCTCCCGGAGCGGGTCGAGGGGGCTCCCGCCCCGTTCCCGTCCAAGCCGGAGCCGCTTCGGAGCACGCCCGCGGGCCTCTTCTTCCAGGGGTGGGAGGACTCCCAGCCGCGGCTGTGGCTCACGGACGGCACGCAGGCAGGGACGCGTCCGGTGTCGCCGCTGGCCTCCGGGCGCACCTACGGGCTGCAAGCGTGGGCGTGGGACCGGCTGATCATCTCCGCGTCGGATGGGGAGCTGCTGCTGACGGACGGGACGCCGGACGCGACGCGCACCGTGCTCGCCGCCACCGCCGGGGAGCTCAGCGCCTTCATCAACACCCACCTTGGCCAGACCGTGAACCTGGATGGAACGCTGTTCTTCACCTCCCCGGTGATGCGCAGAACCCCCTGGGGGCTCGATGAGTATTACTGGCCGCTGTGGGTCAGCGACGGCACGGCCGACGGGACGCGGGAGGTGTTGAGCCAGTTCGGCAGCATCTTCGCGCGGGGCCCCGGCAACCTCACCCCCGTCAACGGGCGCCTCCTCTACCTGCTCAATGGATACGACGCCCTCGAGCTGTGGGGGCTGGACGGCGCCACCTTCAAGACAGAGAAGCTGAGCGAGGCCGGCTCCCCTAGCGGGGGCCCCAGCCTCGTGGGCACCGCGACGCGGGCCTACTTCGGCCGGCTCGACGCAGCCACGAAGAGGATTTGGGAACTGTGGACGACGGACGGCACGGCGAAAGGCACCCTGCGGCTGGTCGCCGCCGCGGAGGCGTCCTCGTGGAGGACCCGGTTCCACACGCCCGTGGGGGACCTGCTCTACTTCACCTGGCAGAAGGAGTCGGGTGGGGACTCGCTCTGGGTGAGCAACGGAACCCCCCAGGGCACGGTGCGGATCAAGCTCCCGTTGGAGGCGACGGACAGCTTCGACGTCCAGGGGCTCTTCCCCTCCGCCCGGCGCGTGTTCGTCTGGACCCGCGTGAACGGGACCCATCAGCTCTGGGTGACGGAGGGGACGGCGGAGAGCACCCGCTTCGTCACCGCACTGCCGGACCTGGAGGTCATGAATGAAGTGGCCACGGTGGGCGACTCGCTGTACCTCGTCTTCAGCACCGGCGACGGCCTGCCCCGGCTGTGGAAGGTCGAGGGCCAGACGCTGAAGCCGCTCCACACCTTCGGCACGACGCGCAACGCCCCGCGCCCCCAGAGTCTCACCGCGCTGGGAAACCGGCTGGTGTTCTGGGCCTCGGACGGCGTGAGCGGCTACGAGCTCTGGACGAGCGACGGCACGCCCGAGGGCACCGTCCTGCTGAAGGACCTGAACCCGGGCCCGGCGGGCGCGGTGGCCAGGCCGGGCCCGCTGATGGCACTGGGTCCGCAGGGGCCGCTCGTCTTCGCCGCGTCGGATGGCACCTCCGGCCTGGAGCTGTGGAAGACGGATGGCACCGCCGAGGGCACGGTGCGCATGGCGGACGTGCTGCCCGGCCCGCGCGCCTCGTCGCCGGGACTCCTGGGCGCGGCGGGCCGGCACCTCTTCTTCTCCGCCTGGGCACCCGGAGCAGGACACGAGCTGTGGGCCCTGCCCCGCGAGGTCGCGGACGTCACCCCGCCCACCCTCACCTGTCCAGGGAAGATCCAGGCCAAGGCGCTCACGCCGGAGGGCGCCCCCGTGGACCTCGCGAGGGTGACGGTGACGGACGCGCAGGACGCGTGGCCCACGCTGCGCCTGAACCCGGCGTCAGGGAGCATGTTCCCCCTGGGCACGACCCCCGTGCGGGCCACCGCGCTCGACGACACGGGCAACACGGCCACGTGCACCTTCGAGGTCGAGGTGAAGGAATCCCTGAACGACAGCGACCCCGGACCGTCGGAGGACGGGGGAGGCTGCCAGCAGGGCGGAGGCGGCGCGAACGCGGGCCTCCTGGGAGGCCTCCTGCTGGCGCTGTGGGCGATGCGGAGTCGAGCTGCTCGGAGGTGACGAGCACCTCCCTGACCCTAAATCCTTGCCAGCCACCTTTCGCCCTCGGGTGAAGGGGCTGGCAGGGCCGCGAGCAGCTTCAGGAGCCTGTCTTCGATTTCCGCGATGGAGCGGCTCAGGGCTTCTGGCACGAGCTGCCCCACGTCTTCCAAGGAGCGCCAGTACATCGTGCGTGCGGCGCACCGGTACCAGTAGTCCCCGGCGGGCTCGGATGACGCCGGCTACGGCTTCCGGCCGGTGCGCACGGTTCTCAAGAAGTAGAGAGCCCCCCAGAGCCCACCGAGCCGGAGCGCCCATGGGCCTGCTCCGGTTCGGGGGGCCTCTGCTTTTCTCAGACAATGAGTCCGGGTTCGCTAAAGCCGAGCCATGTGTCTCATATGAATAAATGCGCGGACGGTGCGTGAAGACGGCACGGCGGCGGCAACGCTTGAGCGTACCGACCGCACCGAACCCGTTTGCCACCAGGACTTCACATGAATCGCATCGTCCGTGCCGCACTCGTTTCGTCCCTGTTCATTTCGTCCGCCAGCTTCGCGCAGGACGCGGAGTTCAACATGCAGGTGGACATCGATGATCAGGACATGCCCTCCGCGCGCATCAAGATGAAGACGACGACGAACGTGAATGGCGAGGAGACGACCACCGTGAAGGTGCGCGGCGGCGGCGCCCGGATGGACGTGCAGATGACGGGTGGAACGATGGAGTCGGAGAGCCACAGCGAGACCCGGACGACGGAGACGCGGCGGGAGCCCCGGATGGACTCCCGGCCGGAGAGGCCGATGGCCGACGAGCCCTCTCACCGCGACTGTGGCACGCGTTCGGACGAAGGCTGCATGATGCGGCGGGATGGGCAGTTCCCGATGGACGCCTCCACCTGGCGCGGCTTCTACCAGTCGCTCAAGAGCGAGAACAACGAGATCGTCCGCCAGGAGAAGGCGGACAAGATGCTCAAGCGCGTCTACCTGACCGCGGCGCAGTTCGGCATGGTGCTGGACCTGTTCAACAATGAGATTGTCCGCCTGGACGTGGCCCGGATCGCCGCGCCGCACGTGGTGGATCCGCAGCACGCGCTGGGCTTCTCCTCCAAGTGGAGGAACTCCATCAGCGGCAGCGAGTACACGGACATCATCACCCAGTAGTCCGTGCAGACATTCCGGGCGAAGGGTTCGGGACTTCACGTTGACCCCTCCCCGGCGTCTGGGGCGGTCCTCACGTTAGGCTTGTCCCCATGACAAACAGGCACCGCGTCTATCTGGTCCCCGGATTCTTTGGCTTTACGCAGATGGGTGACAAGGAAACGGAGCGCATCGCCTACTTCCAGAACGTCCCCCGCTTGCTCGAACAGCGGTTCAAGGAGCGCGGCATCGATGCGCGGGTGCACGCCATCGCCTCCGCCCCCACCTCCGGGCTGGAGGTGCGTGCCCACGACGTGTTCCGGGAGATGGCACGGACCGCGAACGAGGACGACGCGCAGCTCCACCTCGTCGGGCACTCCACCGGCGGGCTGGATGCACGCAGTGTCGTCTCACCGCGCATGGCGCGGGAGGCTCCGGCCTTCGTGAAGCGCGTGCGCTCGGTCGTGACCATCGCCACACCGCATTACGGCACCCCGCTGGCCAGCTACTTCCACCAGGGCGGCGTGGGGAAGACGCTGCTGCGCTACCTGTGGCTCTTCACCTTCCTCACCCTGCACCGCAAGGCCATGCCCTTGCGGACCGCCGCGTTGCAGGCGTGCTACTGGCTCGTCCTGCGGAGCGAAGAGGCGAAGCTCCCGCCCAACCTCTTCAATCAAATCGTCCGGCTGACGGCCGACCTCTCCGAGGGTGAGCGCGAAGAGCTCATCCAATTCTTCAGCCAGGTGGGCGAGAACCAGGCGCTCGTCCAGGACCTCATGCCGGTCCGCGTGCGGGCCTTCAACGCGGACACGGCGGACCGGGAGGGCGTGCGCTACGGCTGCGTCGTCACGGGCGCGCCGCCGCCCAGGTTGTCCTTGCACCTGCTGCTCACCGCGGACGCGCTCCTGCACGGACTCTTCGCCCTCCTGTATGAGAAGAGCGCGCCCCTGTCCCGGGAGCTCCAGATTCCCGAGCGCACGCCGACCCAGACCCAAGCCCTCCAGGATGTCCTCGGCAGGAGGTTCGAGTCCCGCAGCGACGGCATCGTCCCGAGCCGCTCCCAGGTCTGGGGACAGGTCCTCCACGTCGCGACCGCGGACCACCTGGACGTCATGGGCCACTTCGACCAGCCCCCGGAGCACATCAGCTGGCTGAAGTCGGGCTCCCACTTCCAGGAGCCGCAGTTCCAGGCGATGTGGGACCGGGTGATTGACTTCACGGTGGGGGGCGCCGCGACTGTTCACCCAGGCAACGAAGAGGAGCGACGCGTGTCCAGCGACGGGTGACGTCCCACCCGTCCCGGCGGAGAGTCACCCCATGCGCCATGGACTCGTGACCTCGTTCCTCTCCGCCCTCCTGCTGAGCGCCGTCCCCGCAGCTCAGGCCCAGACGGCCCAGCCGGTGGAGACCGCGCCCCCGAACGTCCCGGAGTTCAAGCCCGCGTTCCCGCAGCAGACGCGCGCCCCGGAGGTGAAGACGCGCACGCCCATCGTGGTGACGGAGATCGCCTCGGGCTTCAACAAGCCGTGGGCCATCGCGTTCCTGCCGGATGGGCGCTTCCTCGTCACGGAGAAGCCCACGGGTTCGCTCTTCATCGTCACCGCCGCGGGCAAGAAGTCGCCCCCGGTGGCGGGCCTCCCCAAGGTCGACGGCCGGGGTCAGGGCGGGCTGCTCGACGTGGAGGTGGGGCCGGACTACGCGAAGAGCGGGCTCATCTACTGGACCTATTACGAGCCGCGAGAGGGCGGCAACGGGCTCGCGGTGGCGCGCGCGAAGCTGGTGGATGGCCGGAAGCCGCGCATCGAGGGCCTCCAGGTCATCTTCCGCATGCAGCCCACGCTCGAGTCCACGATGCACGCGGGCGGACGGCTCGTCTTCACGCCAGACGGCAAGCTCTTCGTCACGCTCGGCGAGCGCTCCATCCTCCCCGGCCGCGTCCAGGCGCAGGACCTGAAGAGCGACTTCGGGAAGGTGGTCCGCATCAACCCGGATGGCTCCATCCCCCAGGACAACCCCTTCGTGGGCAGGAAGGACGCCCGGCCGGAGATCTGGTCCTCCGGACACCGCAACATCCTCTCCGCGGCCCTGGACGCCCAGCAGCGGCTCTGGATCGTGGAGATGGGACCGCGCGGAGGCGATGAGCTCAACCGCCCGGAAGCGGGCAAGGACTACGGCTGGCCCACGATTGGCTATGGCGAGGAGTACTCGGGCGAGCCCATCCACAAGACGACGCAGGCCGCGGGCATGGAGCAGCCTGTCTATTATTGGGATCCGGTCATCTCGCCCTCGGGGCTCACCCTCTACTCAGGGGCGCTCTTTCCGGAGTGGAAGGGGAACTTCTTCATCGGCGGCCTCTCCAGCCAGGCGCTGGTGCGGCTCGTCTTGAAGGACGACCGCGTGGTCGGCGAGGAGCGCCTGCTCACGGAGCGCAAGGCGAGGATCCGCGAGGTGGTCCAGGGGCCTGACGGTGCGCTCTACCTGCTCACGGACGCTTCGAACGGCCGGCTGTGGAAGCTCACGCCAGGGGCCGTCCCATCGGGCCGCACCCCCTGAAGGCATCCTGGCGGAGTGTTGCCGCCACTGGCGCACCCTCCGGTAGCCCTGCGGTGTCGTGTACTGGAGGTGTCCCGGGCGGGCTGCCACGCCTGGGAAGGGCGGGAAGGGTCGGCACGCCAGCAGGCCAACGCGGCGCTGGTGGAGCGAAGCTGGCAGGTGCATCAGACTGGAGTTGCCCCCGTCAAATCGGACGGCTCAGGGTTGGAAGCGCTTTCAGCTCCTTCCGCCGGGTGTCAGGCCGTGCCGCTCCAGCAGGCGCCGCAGCTGCGTCCGGTGCATCCCGAGCGCCCGTGCGGTGGCGGCCACGTTGCCGCCGTGGTGACGCAGGGCCTGCTCGACGCGGCTCCGCTCGTCCTCGTCCAGGGGGCGGTGACGGGCGGGCGCGGCGGCGCCGGACGGAGCAGGAGGGGCATCCACGGGCGGGGCGGCGGTGCCGAACGCCGTCCCCGCGCCGGGGCCCAGGTGGCCCGCCTCGACGCGGGGCGCGTCCTGGAGCAGGGCCTGCTGCGCGGCGGCTCGCGCTTCGACGCGCAGCTCGCGGACGTTGCCCGGCCAGGGCCTCAGCAGACAGGCCTCGTAGAGGCTGACATGCGGTGGCAGGCCCGGCGCCAGCGCCTCCACGGCGCGCGCCACCAGGAAGGGAAGCTCCTCCGGACGCCGCCGCAGCGGGGGCAGTGAGACCTCCGGCCTGCCAATGCGGAAGTACAGGTCCTCGCGCAGCCGCCCCTGGGCCACCTGCGCGCGCAGCTCGCGGTTGCCCGCGGAGCAGACCTGGACGTCGACCTTCCGGGGCTTCGAGCCGCCCAGCGGGAGCACCTCGCGCGTCTCCAGCGCCCGCAGGAGCTTCGCCTGGACCCCCGGGTCCAGCTCCGCCACCTCGTCCAGGAACAGCGTGCCCCCGTCGGCCGCTTGCAGGTAGCCCTCCGCGTCTTCGGCGCCGGAGAAGGCACCGCGCCGCGCGCCGAAGAGCAGCCGCTCCGCGAGCGCGGCGGGGATGGCCGCGCAGTTGACCGCCACGAAGGGCCCCCGGCTCCGGGGACCGCGGTCATGGAAGGTGCGGGCCACCTGCTCCTTGCCGGTGCCGCTCTCGCCGTGGATGTGCAGCGTGAAGCCGTGCTGGGCGGAGCGCGCCACCTCCTCCAACAGCCGCTGGAAGGCGGGGCCCCGCACGAAGCCCTCCACCTCCCGCACGCCGTGGCGGGCCAGGGGGCCCACGTCCGGGCTGGGAACGAAGAGCGAGTCCCCCAGCCGGATGAGCCGCTGGGCCTCGCGCGGCACGCTGGGCGGCACCGGCTCGCCATCCACGGCGGTCCCGTTCTGGCTGCCCAGGTCCGTCACCCAGAAGCGACGCCCGTCGTGGTGCACGCGGGCATGGCTGCGCGACATCCGGGGGTCCTGCGGCGTGCCCAGCACGGGGCTCGCGCGTCCCAGCGTCAGCTCGCCCTGGAGGGGCACCGCCACCGCCATCGGCGTCCCCGCGCACGTCAGGCGCAGGAGCCCCGGCACCGGCGCGTCGTCCTCGGAGGCGCCCTGCCGGACGGGGCCGCTCGGCCGAAGGGTCGACGGGTCGTGTTCCATGCCGCGCCATCATACCCGTGCCACCGTGGCACGGGGCCTTGTGTCAGCGCGTGTGCCAACCGGCGGCTCGCGCGAGGGGGCCTCGGGGCGCGGCCGTTTCGCCGCGCCCCTCGCCGTGATGGCATGCGGCTCGCACGTGGGGGCCGCGAACGGCTCCCCGTCGGGAGCCCTTTCCCGAGGAGACACCTGGTGAAGCTTCTGCGCGCGTGGCTCGGATGTCTGGCATTGATGATGGGCGGTGGCGGCTGCCAGCTGACCGCGCCCGTACGGGTTCCTCCCAGCGAGGCGAAGGCGGAGCCCTCCGGCGGAGGCGGCTGCCCCACCGGCCAGTGCGACCCGGATCCGAACGGCCTGGGCATCTACATCGCGGAAGGCCAGAGCCACTGCTTCGTGTACGAGCGGTCCGCTCCGCTGTGTCCGGAGGGCTTCGTCAACACGCCCGAGGGCGTGGTCATGAAGGTCCGGCCCCGGGATGGGCGCCGCGCGGTGCTCGACATCCCGGTGGAGCTGGCCGGAGAGCCCGGCGCCGCGCCGCGCCTGCACGGCATCCATGCCACGCCCACGGACCTCTACCTCGCGGTGGCCGGTCCGGACGGCGCCATCCGCAAGCTGTGGGGCACGGACCTGGCGAAGCTGACCTTCACGTTCCTGCTGCCGGTGACGCCCGCGGATGGCGACCCCCGGAACCCGCGCTACGAGATGACCTGGACGCCGCTCGGCGCCAACCGCTTCCAGGTGCTCTACCGTCAGGTGGGGATGTCCGCCTGGCGGCCGCAATGCGCGGCGCCTGGAAAGGAGACCGTCGCCTCGCTGCTGCTCCCGGGGCGGCACGTGGACGGGCTGACCGCGGCGCTCCGGACGGAGGCAAGCGCGGTCACGCTGGCTTGCGCGACGGGAGCCATTGGCGTGTGTCTGGACTGGGGTTATCAGCCGTGGGATCCGGCGTCGCTGGGGGACACCCCGGAGCGGACGGCCGTCTACGGAGCGTGTCTCCAGGCCAAGCGCGCCGCGTACTTCGTGGGGCTCGGCGACGCCCGGACCTTCACGGTGAGCGGCACGGACTTCCTGCGGAGGGATGCCCATGGCTTCGGCCCGCGCTCCAGCGACCGGCTGGATGAGCTCGACCACGTCGAGGCGCTCTGGAGTCCCCAGGGCGCCGTCTGCCTCAACCCCCAGAACCGCAGGACCACCCTGCCGCTGCCCGCGGGCCTCCAGCTGCCATCCTGTGGCGTCGCGCCCCAATGGAGCGCGACGGCCGTGATGGCGACGGGCGTGCCCCGGCCCTTGAAGCAATAGGCGGGCAGCGCCTGGGACGCGGGGCTACGAGCCTCCGGGCTCCGGGGCCGCCTCGCGGATCCACGCGGCGTATTCCTCGCGCAACCCGGGGGCGAGCTCCACGGCTCGCGCGAGCGCGGCGCGCGCCTCCCCCCGCTCCGCCGCCGCGCCCCGCCCGCGAGCGCCCGCGAGCAGCAGCACGCCCCGCTGGGCATGGGCCTCCGCGCGCGCCGGGTCGAGCCGCAGCGCCTCCTCCACCTGTTCGAGCCCCTCGCGCACCACCGTCCGCGCCGCGCGGGGAGCCAGCGCCCACGCGAGCTCTCCACACACCCGTGCGCGCTCCAGCCGGGCGTCCGCGTAGGGATGGGCCCGCGTCGCCCGCCGAGCCTCGTCGAGCGCCCGGCGCAAGTGGGGCACGGCGTCCCGGCCCTGGCGCCGCGCGTGCTCCGCCGCCAGGCGCTCCACCGTCGCGCCCTGGATGCGGCAGTCGGCGCAGGCCGGAGCGCGCGTGGAGGCCTCCGCCAGCGCCTGGCGCGCCCTGGCGAGCGCCGGCTCCGGGGTCCCGCCCTCCCGCAGCGCCAGCCGGGCCTCCAGGACGTGCGCGCGGGCCCGGTGCAGCAGCGCGCGGTCCGACGCCGGGTTGAGCTCCAGCGCGCGCGCCACGTGCTGGAGCACGGCCGCGACTTCGGAGCGCGCGTCCCCTCCGGTGTCGAAGCGGAAGTGCCCCTGCGCCAGCTCCGCCACGGCCAGGTGGTTCAGCACGGCGGCGAAGCGGCCGTCCAGCGCGAGCGCCTTCGCGCCCGCGTCCCTCGCCCGCTGGACGTGCGCCGCCGGGTCCTCGCCCCTCGATTGACGCCAGGCGGCCTGCTCCGCGTGCAGCTCCGCCAGGTTGGCGTGGGCGAAGAGGTAGGAGGGGTCCGCCTCGGCCGCCCGCTGGAAGCACCGCTCCGCTTCCGCGTAGGCCCCGGAGGGGTCCACGCCGTGCTCCCGCTGGTGGTTGCCGCGCCAGCGGTGCACGAGCCCCAGGTCGTTGAGCGCCCAGGGGTAGCGCGGCTGCTTCGCGATGGCGCGCGACAGCCACGTGATGGCCTCCGCGAAGGACGCGTCCGGCGACTCGCCGTCCCGGGCCTGCCGCAGGCCCCGCATGAAGTGCCCGTAGCCCAGCGAGTCGTGCGCGAGCACGTCGTCCGGCGCCAGCTCCACGGCCCTGCGCGCGGCCTCCAGCCACGCGTCCAGCAGCGCGGGCGCGCCGCGCGGATCCGCCTCGCCCTGGAACGTCACCCGCCGGTACTGGTTCATCAACACCTGGGCCCTCCGGGTGTGGCCCGAGGCCCGCTCCGGATCCGCCTGGAGGCTCCGGTCCGCGGCGGCCTCGGCCCGCTCCAGCGCCCCCAGCCGGGAGCGGCCCTCGCGCCGGTCCAGCTCCGACACCTGCGACCAGACGTCCGAGAGCGCCTCGTGGGCCGCCGCGTCGCTGCGCGCCACCTCCAGGAGTTCGCCGTAGCGCAGGGCCGCGTCCGCGAAGCCGGCCCGCGCCCCCGCGTAGTCGCCCCGCTCCAGCAGCGCCAGGGCCCGCGCGGAGGTGACGTCCGCCAGCAGCTTCCGGGGCTCGGGGAGCCACGGCGCCTGCGTCACCGCCTCCCGCGCCGCCTGCTCCGCGGCCGCGAGGTCCTGGCGGTGGAAGGCGATGAGTCCCTCCAGGTAGCGCGGTGACTCCAGCGCCGCGCCCCTCGCCTGCTCGAGCGACCGCAGCGCGGGCGCGAGGTAGCGCGCCTCCAGCTCCCCGCGCCGCTGGGTCACCCACGCCGCGCCGCCGCTGCGCCGCGCGTCCTCCAGGGCCCGCCGGTAGCGCTCGCCCAGCACCTGTCCCAGCGCGGAGTGCAACTGCGGCGAGTCGACGCCCAGCTCGCGCGCTCGCACCAGGGCCTGGTGCGCCTGCTCGAACTCGCCCAGCGCCAGGTGCCCGCGTCCGAGCGCCAGCTGCACGAGCCCGTCCCCCCGTGCCCCCAGCCCGTGCCGCAGGGAGGCGATGGCCGCCAGCCGCTCACGGACGCGGCGCTGTTCGGGCCGCGTGTCGTGCAGGGGCAACGCCTGGGACGCGCGCACGAACCACTCCGACTCCCGCACCTGCTGGCCCAGGTGCTCCGCCAGCCGCACGCGCGCCGCGCTCTCCACCTGGAGCTCCCGCTCCGACAGCCACGAGCGCACCGCGAGCCCGCCGAGCAGCAACATGCCCGCCAGCGACACGCCCGACACGGCCACCAGCGCCCGGTGCCTGCGCGCCAGCCGCCGCAGCCGGTGGCCGGGGCCCGGCCGCCGTCCCAGGATGGGCTCCCCGTCCAGGTAGCGCCCGAGGTCCTCGGCGAGCGCGCGGGCGGAGCCGTAGCGCTGCGCCGGGTCCTTCTGCAGGCACTTGAGGCAGAGCGTCTCCAGCTCCGCGTCCAGGTGCGGCAGGCTCGCGCGCAGGGAGGGGGGCTCGTCGTGCAGCACCGCGTTCAGCGTCTCCAGCGGGGTGGCGCCGGTGAATGGCGGGACGCCCGCGAGCAGCTCGTACAGCGTGGCGCCCAGGCCGTAGACGTCGCAGCGCCGGTCGATGGCGCGCAGGTCCCCCCGCGCCTGCTCCGGCGCCATGTACGCGGGCGTGCCCATGACCTCGCCCGTGGCGGTGAGGCCGTGGCCCAGGCCCGCGTCGTACGCCAGCCCGAAGTCCACGATGACGGGCACGGGGCGGCCCGCCCCGTCCCGGGTGAGCAGCACGTTGGAGGGCTTGAGGTCGCGGTGGATGACGCCCAGCCTGTGGGCCTCGTGCACGGCCTCCGCCGCGACCCTCATCACGCGGACCTTCTCCGGCACGGAGAGGGACGCGGCGGCGCGGTCCAGCGGCTCGCCCTCCACGAGCTGCATGGCGATGTAGGGCCGGCCGCCCAGCTCCCCGGCTTCGAGCACCCGGCAGATGTTCGGATGGTCGAGCCGCGCCTGGGCGCGGGCCTCCTGGAGCAGCCGCATGGCGCGCTCGGGGGACGCGCCCCGCAGGAACTTGAGCGCCACCTCGCGATCCAGCCGCAGGTCGCGGGCCCGGTGGACCTCGCCCATGCCGCCCCGGCCCAGCAGCGACAGCAGCGCGTAGCGCTCGCGGTGGGAGGCAGGCGGGGACTCCACGGGCAGGAGCCGCTCCGCGTCCAGCGTGGGCAGGTCCACCGGCGCGGGGACTGGCGTCGTCGGCTCGCCGGCCGGAGGGCTCGCGGACGCGTCGCCGACGGAGGGTGCCATGGCCGCGAGGCTATCAAACGCGCTGGCACGCTGGCACGGCGCCCCCGTGCCAGTGGCACACCGCGGCCCGTGCCTCCGGTGCGCGCGGAGGCCGGTCCTCCCGAGTGAGGCGGCCTTCGGAGTCCACACGGCACGGGCATTGCTCAAGGCACGGGCATGGCGCGGCGGCGCACCCAGGCCCGGAGCCAGGGGCGCCCCACGTCATCCATCCATCCCATCACCGAGGACCTCCCCATCATGTCGAAGCTCCGTCACGCCCTGGTCGCCCTGTCGCTCCCCGCCCTGCTGTGGGGCTGCGGTCCCGAGGACCTGCCGTCCGGCACCGCGAATCCGGCCGCCCCCGGGACGCCGCTGCTGGCCACGCAGGAAGAGGAGCTCGCGGCGACCGGCGAGTACACCTGGGCGCAGGGCGAGGCCCTCACGCCGCTGGGCGCCAGCGCGGGCCGGGCGTGCTTCCTCACCCGCGTGGGCGGAGACTTCGAGGGCTCCGGTGAGCGCATCGACATCACGGAGAGCGGCGGCTCCTGGTACCTCGGAGGGGCCTCCAACCAGTCCGGCATCCGGGGCGCGGCGCGCTGCGTGGACGCGACCGCCTCCCAGCAATACGAGTGGACCCAGTCGATGGCGTACCCGGTCTCCATGGGCACGGCGGCGGGCCGCGTGTGCTTCCTCACCGGCGTCGCCGGCAAGTTCCACGGCAGCGGCGAGTGGGTGCGCGCCTATGTCGAAAACGGCTACTGGTACCTGAACGGCAACTCCAGCCAGAGCGGCGTGCGGGCGCGCGCGCGCTGCGTGGCGACGACGAGCTACACCGACGAGTTCGGCTGGGGGCAGGGCGGGGCCGCGAAGCTGATGGACCCCGTGGCGGGCCGCGCCTGCGCCCTGACGTACATGCGGGGCAAGTTCGAGGGTGGCGGTGAGTACGTCCGCACCTTCCAGAGCAACGGCTACTGGTACCTGGGCGGCGCCTCCGGTCAGGTCGAGGTGTCTGGCCGGGCGCGCTGCTTCTAGCAGGCGGCGCCTGATGGCGTGACTGTCTTCAGGGCATGGGTGTGATTCGCGTCGCACCCATGCCCAAACCGGGCGTCCCGGCGAACCGCGCCGCGGCCGTGAACAACGAGCGGTGGATCACCACGTACAGCCCGGGCGGCCCGCGCAGTGGTTCCACGCCGGGGGACACCCTCGACATGGGCACGTTCGCGCGGAACATGCGCACGCGGGCGGAGTTCGTCTTGACGCCCTGCCCGAATCAGGGGACGAACCGGGCCCATGCCCTACACCCCCATCGTCGCCACGCTGGGCTACGTGATGTCGCCGGACGGCCAGCAGGTGCTGCTCATCCACCGGAACGCGCGTCCTGATGACGCCCACTACGGCAAGTACAACGGCCTGGGCGGCAAGATGGACCGCGACGAGGACATCGCCGCGTGCATGCGCCGTGAGATTCGCGAGGAGGCCGGCATCGAGTGCACGCGCATGGTCCTGCGCGGCACCCTGTCCTGGCCCGGCTTCGGCAAGCACGGCGAGGACTGGCTGGGCTTCATCTTCCGCATCGACGCCTTCGAGGGCACGCCCCTGGAGAAGAACCCCGAAGGCGCCCTGTCCTGGGTCCCCGTGTCCTCCATCCTGTCCCTGTCGCTGTGGGACGGAGACCGGCACTTCCTGCCGCTCGTGTTCGACGAGGACCCGCGCCCCTTCCACGGCGTCATGCCCTACGAGGGCGGCCGAGCGCTGAGCTGGTCCTTCACCCGACTGTAGGGACTCACTGCTCCGGGCGTCCTCCGACCAACGCTCACCGCGGTTTTCCAACCAGCTCCCCGGCCCGGACCGATACAACCGCCGCCTCACACCTGGAACTCACGTGAAGGAGCGCGGCGCATGGACCTCATCGGACAGCTCTCGCAGCAGCTTGGAGTGGATGGCACGCAGGCACAGGGGGTCGCGGGTTCGCTCCTGAAGCTGGTGCAGGGCACGGTGCAGGAGAAGGTCGGCCCGGACGCGGCCCGGCAGATGGACCAGGCCATCCCGGAGATGCAGGGCTGGCAGCAGCAGGCACAGGCCCCCGCGGGTGACGGCGGCGGACTCATGGGCGCCCTCGGCGGCATGCTCGGCGGTGGTGGCGGTGGCGGCGGTGGCGGCCTCATGGGCGCCCTGGGCGGCGCGGCTGCCCACGCGGGAGAGATCGCTGGCGTGGTGGCCATCCTCCAGCGCTTCAACCTGGACGCGAGCAAGGCCACCCTGGTCGCGCCACTGCTCCTCAACTTCCTCAAGTCCCGCCTGGACCCGGGCCTGGTGGGGAAGATCCTCGCCGTGATGCCCCTGCTCGCGGGCGGGGCCGGTGGCGGCAGCGGCCCCCAGGGCGGCGGCGGACTGGGCGGAATGCTCGGCGGCCTCCTGGGGAAGTAGGACAGGGGCCCCAGGAGGAGCAGTCCGCCTGAGGCTACAGCGCCATCGTCCCGGCGATGATCTCCTTCATCACCTCGGACGTGCCGCCGCCAATGGTGAGCATGCGCACGTCGCGCCACGCCCGCGCGACGTGCGACTCCTCCACGTAGCCCATGCCGCCGTAGAATTGCTGGCAGTCATAGGCCACGCGCTGGGCCAACTCAGTGGTGAGGAGCTTGGCCATCGCGATCTCCTTCACCGGCTTCTGCTTGCGTTTGCGATTGAAGAGCTGCACCGCCTGATAGGTGAGCTGCCTTGCCGCCTCCACGCGGGTGGCGTGGTCCACGAAGGTGTGGCGCCACACCTGGAAGTCCAGCAGCCGCTTTCCAAACGCCTGACGCTCACGGCCGTAGCGGATGGCTTCACGCAACAGGTCGTCCATCACCGCCACCGTGTAGAGCGCCGTCACCAGGCGCTCCGCGTGGAAGCTGTTCATGATGTGGAAGAAGCCGTCGTTCTCCCGGCCCAGCACGTAGCGGGCGGGGATGCGGCAGTCCTCGAAGTAGAGGATGGCCATGTCCGACGAGCGGTGGCCCACCTTCTGGAGCTTCTTCGACACGGAGAAGCCCTTCACGTCCGTGGGCAGCGTCACCAGCGAGATGCCCGGCGCCCCCTCCCCGCCCGTGCGCACCGCCAGCACCAGGAAGTCCGCGCGGGCGCCGTTGGAGATCCACGTCTTCGCGCCCTGGATGACGTAGTCGTCGCCGTCCCTTCGCGCGGTGGTGCGCAGCCGGGCCAGGTCCGAGCCCGCGTCCGGCTCGCTCATCGCCAGCGCCGCGATGCGCTCCCCGGTGAGCGCGGGGGCCAGGAACTCGCGCTTCTGCTCGTCGGTGCCCAGCTCGTTGATGACCGGCGTGGCCATCTGCCCCTGCACCAGGAGCGACATCGCCACGCCCCCGTTGCGCGCCCGCGCCAGCTCCTCCGCGAAGGCGGCCACGTACCAGTAATCCAGCCCGCTGCCGCCATAGGCAGGGGCGTGGCTGATGCCGAAGAAGCCCAGCGCGCCGCAGCGGCGGAACACGTCGCGAGGGAACTCGCCGGCCTGGTCCCACTCCAGCGCGTGCGGGGCCAGCTCCTTCTCGACGAATTGACGCACGGTGCGGCGGAACGCCTCGTGCTCCGGGGTGAAGCGCTCATCCATGGACTGGGATGCTGTCAGGGCCCGCCCCACGCTTTCAAGCCGCGCCTCCGTCAGCGTGCGCGGATGAACGTGAAGGACAACGCCTGGCCGCCCCGCTGGAGCGCGAGCACCGCGGGGCTGCCCGGAACGCCCCATTCGCGCCGCCGCGCCTCGACCGTGTCCAACACCACCGCCCCGTCGATGGAGCGCACCACGTCCCCCACCTGGAGCCCCGCGACGTTCGCGCCTTCGGCGATGTCACTGATGACGACATCCCGTCCCGTCATGCCGAAGCTCAGGCCCAGCCGCCCTGGCTCCACGCGCCGGATGCCCAGGCGCCAATCCCCCAGGTCCTGCGTCTTCCCCGCGGCGAGCGACACCCGCCGGTCCACCAGCTCCCGCCCCCGGCCCCACGCGGTGAGCCGGTACGCGCCCGGAGCCAGGTCCTTCAATTCAAAGCGTCCGTCCGCGCCCGTCGTGGGGGACATGATGCCGTCCGCGTCCACGTAGGCGCCTGAGAGTGGCTCGTTCGTGATCGCACTCAGCAGCCGCCCGGACACGACGCCACCCGCGTCCACAACCACTTCCACGGCGGCCTCCGCGCCCGACGCGAGCGTCACGTCCACCTTGCCCGCGCGCCCATCCTGCAGCGTGGCCACGACAGTGACATGCGTGGGGCAGAGGCCCTCCACATGGAAGGTATCGCCAGAGAACTGGCGCTCCACGCGGGAGAGGAAGTCGTCGTCGCCGCGCGCCGCGGTGACGGTCAGCGTGAAGCCGCGCACCTCGCGGCCTCCCGCGGAGCGCACGGTGCCCCTCAGCCGGGCTCCGGGCTTCAGCTGGAGCGTGAGGTCTTTCTGGGACGAGGACACGCTCGCGGCCTCGCCCTGCCGTCCGCCATTCGTGGACCAGACGCGCCACGCATCCGAACCCAGGCCGTCCAGCGCCAGCACCGCCTGGCCGGATGCGTCCGTCAGCTCCTCCGCCTGGATGTCCGTATGGCCCGCCTCCGTGGCCATCACCGTCGCGTGGACGCTGGGCGCGCCGTTGGGCTCCAGCACCGTCACGCGGAGCGGCTTCCTGGGCTCGCCCACCACCAGGTCCACGTGGCGCCGGCCTCCCGACTCCAGCTCCACCACCTGCTGCTGGTCGCCATTCTGGAAGCGCAGCGCGGACAGCCACGCGCTCAACTGGTAGCGCCCCGCGCCCACGCGCATCGACCACGTTCCATCCGGCTTCGCGGGCACGTCGACGGACTCGGAGGCTGGAGCCCCCACCCGGTGCGCGGTGACCGTCACCGCGCCGGACAGCCGCGCACCGTCCTCCTTGCGCACGGTGCCCTCCAGCACGCCTTCACCCACGAGCGCCAGCAGCGTCATGACCGTCTGTCCCGCAACCACACGCACGGGCTGGCGCACTTCATCCTCGCTGTCCGCGCGGCGCGCCGCGACGTACACGGTGCCCTCCGGCACGTCCTCCAACGTGAAGCGCCCCTGCGCGTCCGTCACCGAAGGCAGCGCGTCCGGCAACGGCCGCCACCTGAGCTGGGCCACTACCGTCACGCCGGAGAGCGGCGCCTCCGCGCCATCCACCACCGTGCCCTCGATGCGCCCCGGAGCCGCGAGCTCCAGCACCAGTTCAAAGCGCTGCCCCGCGAGCACGCCCAGCCCCGTGCGCGTGAGCGGCTGGAAGCCCGGAGCGCGCACCTGCACGTCATAGGCGCCCGGCGCGAGTCCGCCCACCGCGAAGCGTCCATCCACCTCCGTGCGCGCATGGAGCAGGTCCGCGCGGTCGCCATGCGCGCGCACACCCACCGTGGCCTCCGCGATGGCCTCGCCCGAGTCCTTGCGCCGCACCACGCCCGCGAGCGACGCCGCGCCACCCAGGCGGATCCGCACGTCCTTCACCGTCATGCCCGGCCCCACGACGACAGCTCCTCCGACCGCGCCCGTCTCCTCTCCGTGGCGGGCCGTCACCTGGAACGACCCGGGCGGCACGTCCAGCGAGAAGCTCCCCGTGTCTCCGGCCTCCACCTCCACGGCGCCGTCCTCGCCCCAGGCGCTCACGCGCGCTCCCGGCGCGGGCGTTCCATCCGCGCGGGTGACGAAGCCCTCGATGAACGCGGAGCCGTCCAACTCCACGCGCACGTCCGTCCCAGGCACGAGCACGCGTGCGATGCGGCGGGGCGCGTGGCCCGGGGCTCGCGCCTCCAGTTGATACTCACCGCGCGCCAGTCCGTGGAACCCGAACGCGCCCCGTGCGTCGCTGAGCGTCTCGTGCCGCGCCGCTTCCGGCACCGACGCTCCCGTCTGGAGGAACCCGGGAAGCGCGTCCTCGAAGCCGGTATGCGGCGTGAGCGTCAGCGCCGCCATCGGCACTGGCGCGCTGCCCGCGCGCTCCACCGTCAGGCCCGTCAGCGACACACCGGGTTCCAGCATCAGCCGAACCGTGGACAGCGCCTCTCCAAGGGGACGCGTCACCTCCGCGCGCGCCAGCGCCAATCCTTCCGCATGCGCGGTGACGAGATAGGGCCCCGGACGCGCGGGCAGCACCAGCGCTCCCGCCGCATCCGTCCGGCCCTGCCCCGCCACGCGCCACGACGGCAGCCGTGAGCCCGGGGACGCGGGCCCTCGCAGGTACAGCGTCACCTCCGCGCCCGCGAGCGGCCCCGAGGCCGTGGCGGTCTCCACGCGCAGCGCGCCGTCCGCGTCCCGCATGGGCTGTTCCACGGGCGCGGTCGCACCGCCCCCATTGCGCACCGGGGCCTGCGTCGAGCCGGACGCGGGCCGCTCGGGGGACATCACCGCTTCATCGCGCACCTCCGCGGCGGGCGCGGAGGCGCGCATCCAGACGAAGACGCCGGCCAGCAGGAGCGCCAGCCCGGCCACCACGACGAACACCTTGCGAGACGACATGCACCCTCCGGGGGAGGTGGGGAGCCGCGCCCCAAGACACCTCACCCGGCCCCCCGGTTCCAAGGGGGCGTCTCGCGTTTTCCCGCCGCCGCTCGGTGCTACAGGGGCAGGAACGCGATTCGCAGGCCCAGGGTGAACAGCGCGTGGAAGCCGTCATCCACGGGCGTGAGCCCCTGGTCGCGGGTGCCCACGCCGGTGATGTCCAGCGTCTGCGAACCGGTGCGCACCGTGTACTGGCCCACGGAAGCGGTGATGATGGGCCCCACCGCCAGGGCCCGCGTCACTCGCACGTCGCCACCCAGCGTGAGGCGCGCGATGGTGGGCCCCCGGTCCGTCACGTGCGTGTCCACGTGCGTGGGGAGGAACACCCCCGGCGCGACCTGCACCTGCGTGTCCCCCTCCACGTGGCTCTTGAGGACCTCCAGGCCCACGCCCAGGCCAATCCACGGATCAAAGCTCCCGCCCGGCCGGATGTGGTAGCGGACCTCCGGCCCCACGCGCCACTGGTAGGTGGAGCAGTCGAAGCCCTCCGGGCACGACAGCTCGTTCGTCTTGGTCAGCACCGGCTCCCAGCTGCCCCACACGCCCAGGTAGAACCGCGGCGTCACCCGGAAGCCCAGCTCCGCGATGATGGGGAAGGAGATCTTCGCGGACTGGGTGATCTTCAGGTCCTCCAGGCCGCCGCCCGGGGCCTGGCCGTTCGTGTAGACGTAGCCCAGGCCGAAGCCCACGTTGCCGCTCACCGCGAACTGCGGCCCGATGCGCCCCTCGGGGTGGTGTCCGCCCGACTTCTGCGTCTCCTCCGAGCTCATCGTGGGGGTCGTGGTCGTCGTGGTCGTCGTGGACGTCTCCGACTCCGTCTGGGGCTCCGGCTCCTGCGCCCCCGCCGACGTGGCGATTCCCAGCGCGGCGGCGAGTGACAGCGTCCAGCGGAACGGCGCATTCATCGAGGTCATCCGGTACATCCTCCGTGTTCGGGATGGATGCGGACGGAAGCAAGCCGCGCGTGCCGTTAGAAGCCACCTGCCTCCGGTGTGCGCCGCCATTCGACAGACAGCCCCCCTCTGCGATCAGTCGCGGACATCCACCCCACCCCATGGGGAGGCAACCTGGCGGGGTGGATGGGAAGCGCGCGTGCGGGAGGACCCGGGAGAAAGGACGGGCGCCTCCACCGCGATCCTCAATCTAGCAAGTCGGCCCGAAAATCCAACGGGTTGACCCGGCGGTGGCCAGCGTTCACCTTGCCCGCTCCACGCACGCCCACGGGCGGAAAGGAAAGACATCATGGCCGGCCAGGAGCAGGAGCTGTCGCCCGAGGCGCTCGCGCTCATCGCCGAGGAAGAGGCCCTGCTGTCACGCGTCCAGCAGGCGCTGGCGGAAGCGCGCCGTCAGGCCGCGGAACGCACGCTGGACACGCAGGGGCTGATGGCCCAGCTGGCGGTGCTGCGCGACGACGCCACCACGGCGCACGCCGCGGACCTGCCGCACGTCTTCACCCAGATGAACGAGGTGCGCTCCATGCTGGAGCGGCAGGAGGCCATCCCGCTGCCGGACGCGCACGCTCCGTACTTCGCGCACCTGCGCCTTTCCGGGCCCACGGGCGCGCGCGACTACCTGCTCGGCCGCACCAGCTTCGCCAACCTCTCCGCCGGCGTGCGCGTCATCGACTGGAGATTCGCCCCCGTCGCCCGCGTCTTCTACAACTACGAGGAGGGCGACGCGTTCGAGGAGTCCTTCGGAGACCGGCTCTCCGAAGGAGAAGTGGAGGCGCGCCGGCTGGTCATCATCGAGAAGGGCGTCCTCACCCGCATCAGCACCGGCCCCTACCTGCTCCAGCGCGATTCACAGGGCCGCTGGCACTCGCGCGGCCGTGACGCGGCCTCCGTGCTCGCGGGCGGCAGCGGCACCGCCGCGCGTCCGGGCTTCCTGGGCGTGGGCCGGGGCGCCACGCACGTGGAGGACGCCTTCGGCGTGACGGCGCTCCTGGACGCGGAGCAGTACGCCGCCGTCAGCACCGGCCCGGAGCAGCCGCTGCTGGTGCTGGGCAGCGCGGGCAGCGGCAAGACGACGGTGGCGCTGCACCGGCTGGCCAAGGTCATCTTCGACGACGCGAAGACGTACCCGCAGGCGCGCACCAAGGTCGTCGTCCCGGAGGAGGGCCTGGCCCGGCTCACGCGCCGGCTGCTCGCGCCGCTGGGCCTGGGCAAGGTGTCCGTGGAGACGCTGGAGGCCTGGTCGCTGGCCACCGCGCGCTCCGCCTTCAGCGTGCCGGGCATCAAGCTGTCCCCGGACACGCCCGCGCTCGTCTCGCGCTTCAAGCGCCACCCCGCCCTGCGCCGCGCGCTGGCCGACCGCGTGCCCGTGTTCCAGGGCAAGGCCCTGCCCCCCACGCTGGACCGGCTGCGCCTCAAGCTGGCGGACGCGTACCTGGACCGCGCCTTCCTGGAGGCCGTGGTGGCGGACGCGAAGGGAGAACTGCCGCGCACCGTGGTGGCGGAGGTGCTGGAGCACACCAAGCAGCAGACCGCCACGCCGCTGTCGCGCCAGTACAAGGGCTTCGACGAGGACCGCCTCGTCACCGTGGACGGGCGCGCGATTGAAGCGGACACGCCGGACGCGCTCGCGGGCACGGTGGACGCGGACGACCTGCCCGTCCTGATGTTCCTCAAGGCGCAGCGGGGCGCGCTGGGCGCGGAGCGGCTGGCGCACGTGGTGCTGGACGAGGCGGAGGACTTCTCCCTCTTCGAGCTCTTCGTCGTCAGCCAGCTGCTCGCGGACAGCCGCAGCTGCACGCTCGCCGGAGACGAGGTGCAACAGACGACGGCGGGCTTCGCCGGCTGGGACGCCGCCCTGGACGAGCTGGGCATCCGCGACGCCGCCACCTGCCGGCTCCAGGTGTCCTACCGCTGCCCGCGCCCGGTGGTGGAATTGGCGCAGCACGTGCTGGGCAAGCAGTCCCCGGCCACCGCCGCGACGGCCGGCCGCGAGGGCGCGCCCGTGGGCTTCCACCACTTCCCCGACGAGGCCCAGGCCTGGCTGTTCCTGGGAGACGCCCTGCGCGACCTGGTGCTGCGCGAGCCGCACGCGTCGGTGGGCGTCATCGCCAGCAGCCGCGAGGCCGCCTGGTCCTTCCACCGCGTCATCCGGGAGATGCCCTGGGCGCGGCTGGTGCTGGAGGGCGACTTCTCCTTCGAGCCCGGCGTGGACGTGACGGACGTGGACAACGTGAAGGGCCTGGAGTTCGACTACGTCGTCCTGCCGGACGTCACCGCGCGCGCCTACCCCGCGGACGACGAGGCCCGCCGCAGGCTGCACGTCGCCGTCACCCGCTCCTCCCACCAGCTGTGGGTGGCCTCCTCCACCGTGCGCTCCCCGCTCATCCGCACCTTCCCCGGCGCGGACGAGTCGAATCAGGGCTGACGGCCGCCGCCCGCGCGCCACTCCTTCTGCCGCTGGGCGTGGGCCTCGCGGCGCGACAGCGCCTCCGACTCCTGGCGGGGAAGCTCCGCCAGGCGCGTGCGGTGCATGTTCACGCTCAGCTCCAGCAGGCCCCGGTGCTCGGACGGCAGCGTGTCGCCGTAGTCCTGCAGCATCGTGGTGGCGAAGGCGATGGCGTCCTCGGACACCTGGCGGCGGTACTCGTAGTACTGGTGCACCTCCTCCTCCGAGGCCTCGTTGGCCTGCACCTTGCCGAAGAGGGCGTTCCACTTCGCCTTCACCCCCTCACGGCGGCGCAGCTCCTCCGGGTCCTTCGTGGGCGCATCCAGCTCGAAGTACAGGTTGCCCGGCAGCTTCGCGCGCAGCGCCTCCAGGTCCACCGGATAGGGGCCGGGCTCCGCGTCCGGCGCCGCCTGCACCTGGGCCGTCGCCGCGCCCACCAGGTCCAGCCCGCCGTCCTTCCCGCGGGGCACCGCCGGCGTGGACGCGAACACCGGCGGCGGCGCGGGGGCCTGCGTCACCGGCGCGGGCACCGGGGCTGGCGCGGCGTCCTCCGGGCCCTGCCCTCCAAAGACAAGCCACGCCCCCACCGCCAGGGCCAGGACTCCCGCCGTGCCCAGGGGCAGCTTCCATCGCGCGTGCGTGCTCATGCCCAAGGCCATACCCCGCGCCCCGCGCTCGCCGCAACCCGTGTCATGGCCTGCCAGCGACGCGCCGCGCAATTGATACATTTAAAACATGACCAGACGCGTCAATTTTTAATCCCTGGCTGACGCGAGGCGGCAATTACAATCCTTTCAGATGGAATGCTGCACCTGACTTGAAATTCACAATTTTCACTGCAAGCGAAGTTTCCCTGCTTACGGCTGATAAACAAAAACGTATCATCCCCGGCCGCAACCCCACTCAACTCACTCCCCCTTTGGAGGAAGCCGCATGAGAAGTTTTCTCTGGATGAGCCTTCTGGCCCTCTCCGCCCCCGTGGGCGCCGCGCATGCCGAAGTGCTGGTCGAAGGCATCGTCGACGTGCTGGTGGACGGCGGCAACAACTACGCCTGGCAGAAGGTGACGCTGCCCGGCACCAAGTGTGGCAACGGTTCGCAGTACAAGTTCTTCGTGCACAAGACGAACTCGCCCAACCTGCTGTTCATGATGGAGGGTGGCGGCGCGTGCTGGGACTACGATTCCTGTAGCGGCCGTACGGGCATCCTGGGCGCGGCGAACCCCAACGGCATCTCCGACGACTACATGACGCAGTTCACGGCCAAGTACGTGTCCCCCATCGTCAACGGGGCGGACCCGGGCCTGCCCTTCCGTGACCGCAAGGACATCGCCACGAAGGACTGGAACATCGTCTACATGCCGTACTGCACGGGCGACGTGCACATCGGCAACAACACCAAGGTCTACACGGACACGACGGGCGGACAGGCGCCGCTGACCTGGTCGCACTCCGGCTACACCAACACGCTGGCGGCGGCGAACTACGCCAAGCAGAACTTCCCCAACGTGCAGAAGCTGCTGGTGACGGGCTACAGCGCGGGTGGCACGTCCACCTCCGCTGGCTACTACTTCATCCGCAAGGCCATCAACCCGGCCAAGGGGTACATGATCAACGACTCCGGCCCCATCTTCATGGCGCCGAACGCGAACTCCCTGTCGCGCCCGCTGCACGACAAGATCCGCTCGTCGTGGAACCTGGACTCGGTGTTCAGCCAGCTGCCGGCCAGCTTCAGCATCAACGACATGGGCTCCATCAACAAGATGGTCGCCACCGAGTTCCCGAACGATCAGCTCGCGTACACGGGCTACACGATGGACTACAACTACTCGCGCTATTCGTATGAGCGCTTCAAGACGCCCAACGACGAGGCGTCCGTCCACGCGTACTGGAAGACGGACCAGGACGCGTTCGTGAACGAGCTGAACAAGTACAACAACTTCAGCTATTTCATCCCGCACCACCGCGCCATCAACGCCAGCCACTGCAGCACCATCATCACCTTCGTGGGCGCGCACGCCTGCCAGCGCATGGAGAAGAAGTACTGGTACGAGTACGTCTCCAGCCCCTGGCAGTCCTGGGCCTGCCACGGCGAGATGGTCCCCATGGACGTCTTCCTGTCGCGCTTCATCAACAGCAACCAGCGCGTCCGCATCTACGAGCCGGCCAACAACTACAACAACGAGGACGCGGGCATGAGCATCCTCGCGCCCCTCATCAACGGCGCGCTCGGCGGGTAATCCCCACCGTCCGTCCCTGAAATGAAAACGGGAGCGGGCCCCAGGGGTCCGCTCCCGTTGTCTTTTCCGGGGCCCTTCAGGCCGCCCGGAGGCTTCAGGTGAGGTTGAGCGTGCCCACGTAGTCCTCGTGGCCGAAGCGGTCCACGTTCACGCCAAAGGCCTGGGCAATGGTGGTGAGCAGCTTGTTGTGCTCCACCGCGCCCAGGAGCGGCTTGCCCGGGCCCTTCCAGTCGCCCAGCGGGTCCTTCCCGGGGCGCAGGGACAGCATGCGGCCCATGCGGAACTTCCCGCCCGCGCCGCCCGCCAGCACCGTGGGGATGGACACGTTCATGTGGCCAGCCGCGTCGCCCAGCTCGTTCCCCCACAGGATGACGGTGTTGTCGAGCACCGTGCCGCTGCCCTCCGGGATGGACTTGAGCGTGTCCATCAGCCGCGCCACCTGTTCGGCGTACCACCGCTGCACCGCCACCATGCGCAGGCGGATTTCGGTGCGCGCCGGCTCGGACTGGGTGTCCGTGCGGTGGGCGATGTCGTTGTGGATGTCCTCGTCGATGCCAATCCACGGCATGGACGGCCCGGGGATGGTCATGGTCACCACGCGCGTCAAATCACACGCGAACGCACGGGCGATGAGGTCCATGTGCAGCTCGGTGAGGGCGGGCATGTTGTTGATTTCGCCCAGGTCGTTCACCGCGCCGGAAGGCGCCGCCGGCTTCGAGCAGCTGAGCGCGCCGGAGCTGGTGAGCCGCCGCTCGATGTCGCGCAGCGCCGCCAGGTGCGTGTCCAGCTTGGTGCCCTCCGCGGCCGCCAGCCGCGACTTCAGCCGGGTGGCGTCCTTGATGAGGTAGTCCAGCAGGCTCTTGCGCCGGGTCAGCAAGGCCTGAGCCTCCGCCTCGGAGCCGCCCATGCTGGCGAAGAGCCGCTTGTAGACGTTGGCGGGGTTCAGCTCGAACGGCACGCGCGAGCCGTTCTCCGTGAAGGAGATGCTGTTGTAGACGTGCTGGGCGCCGAACTGCTCGAAGGCGTGCAGTTGCAGGGAGCGGAACTGCGTGGAGCCGCCCACCGCGTTGCCAATCACCTGGTCCAGGGACGCGTTGTTGGGCAGCTCGTCACCGCTGGACACCTCCACCTGGCTGCCGGTGAGGAAGGTGACGGGGCCGCCCTCGTGGCCGGTGCGGCCGTGCTCGTAGAGGACGCGGTAGTCCAGGCCGTCCAGCACCAGGAGCTTGTCCCGGTGGCGCTGGAGCGGCTGGAGGACGGAGTTCTCGAAGTCGATGTTGAAGCTGGTGTCATTGCCCTTGGGCACCCAGTACTCCGGCAGCAGGCCGTGAGGGGTGAACAGGGCGATGAAGCGCAGGGGGGCGGCGTCCGCCGCTTCGGCCACGGAGCTGGTGAGCAGGTGCGCGAAGGGCGCCGCCATGGCCGTGCCGGACAGGAGCTTCAGGATGCTGCGTCGGGAGAAGTCGCGGGGCATGGAAGTCAAAGCTCAACGGGTGGGCAGACGCCGCTGGGTGAAGGAAGACGAACGCACCAGGCTGACCAGCACTTCGGTGATTTTCAGGCGGTCCGTGCGGTAGGGGCCCGTGCGCATGGCGGCAAGCAGCTCCGTGTCCGAGGCGTGCTCGTCGCGCCCCATGGCGTAGCGCACGAACTGCAGCGGCACGCAGTTGGCCAGCTCCTCGCTCGTCGTCAGGTAGCGCGCCAGCTGCGCGCCACCGGTGAAGTCGCCCAGGTTGGTGGTGCCGTCCCTGGCAATCACGGCGCCGCTGGCGTCCACCCGCTTGCCGTTCTCCTCCGTGCGGTGCTGGCCCAGGCCGTCGAAGTCCTCCATGCCGAAGCCCATGGGGTCGATGGTCTTGTGGCAGCTGGCGCACGCGGGGTTGTTGGTGTGCGCCGCGAAGCGCTCGCGGGTGGTGGCGTCCTCCGACAGGGCCGGGGGAATGGTGGACACGTTGGCCGGCGGCGCGGGCACCGTGCGGCACAACAGGCGCGTGAGCACGAACTTGCCGCGCTTGATGGGCGAGGACGAGTCGAAGTGGGCGTACGTGGACATCACGCCCGCCTGCGTGAGGATGCCCAGGCGCTCCGGCGGCAGCGTCACGCGGCCCAGGCCCGTGTCGTCATCCACGTTGGTGCGCTCCAGCTCGCCGTAGAAGTTCGCCAGCGTCTCGTCCACGAACGAGTAGTTGGCGCCCAGGAGCTCCGCCACGGAGCCCGAGTGCTCCTTCACGATGAAGTCGATGAACGCGTCGCGCTCGCGGACCATGGAGTCGCGGAAGTCCACGCTGTAGTCCGGGTACACGTTGTTGTTCTTGTTGACCTTGCCCAGGCCGCCCAGCCCCAGCCACTCCACGAAGAACTGGCGCAGCTTCACCTGCGCGGCCTCCGTCTTGAGCAGGCGGCGCGCCTGGGTCTCGCGCTCGTCCGCCGAGGACAGCGTGCCGGCCTTGGCGGAGGCGAGCAGCGTGGCGTCCGGCGGTCCACCGGTCACCATGAAGGACAGCTCGGAGGCGACCTCGTAGGCGGTCAGCTCCACCACCTGGCCCTTGCGGGCGGTCTCCGGCCCCAGCTCCGTGCGGTACAGGAACGACGACGAGGAGAAGAGCGCCTGGAGCACCAGCTCCGCGCCCGTCGCCATGGTGCCGCCCTTCTTGCCCTCGTTGAAGAGGGCCAGGAGGTCCGTCTCCTCGTCCGCCGTCACCGGCCGGCGGAAGGCGCGCTCACCCACGCGCTGGATGAAGGCGCGCGCGCACTCGTCCTGCGTCTTGCCCTTGGGGCACGCGTAGAGGTCACTGAGTTGTGACTTGCCCTGCTCCGCCAGCGTCACCGCGGCGGTGTCGAGCTGATCCGCCAGGAGCGACGTCACCTGGAGCCGCTCGTGGGTGGAGAAGCCGAGGATGGTGTCCTCGGCCGCGAAGCCCTGGGCGATGTCGACCTCGGTGCCCAGCACCGCGGTGGCGGACTTGTTGTACTCGTCGCGCGTCAGCCGGCGCACCCGAGCGGGCGCCGCCGCGCTTTCAGGCTCCGCGTCCTGCCCACCGATGTTGCCGGTGCAGGCGGAGGCGGACAGCACGAGAGCGGAGGACAGGTAGAAACGACGCAATGGCATGATGTCTGGCATTCCTCGCATCCGCGCGGCCTGAAGCACCGGCGCACAGGCAGCCCGCATTGTACTGGTTGCCCCCCACGCGGATACGGGGGAATTCATTTCCGAGCGTTTCCAAGCTTCCCCGAGGAAGAAGGCACCCTCACGGAGCAGGAAGTGCGAACGCACCTGTCAGGTGCGCACACGGTGCGTGCACGACTCAGGGAGGAACTTCCTCACCTCGCGCCTTCCACCAGTTCTCCCCGTAGCTGATGCAGATCTGCTCACCCGGGTGGATGTCCCGCAGTGCGTGATAACGGAACACATCGCGTTCCTCCGCTCGGCTATAGGACGCGTTGGGTTCGCTCGCGTGATTGTAGATCATCCCGTAGCCCATCACGAGCGCGACCCAGTCACCCTCGCGGGGCACTTCGTTGCGGTGCCAGCGAATCTCGAAAACATAGTCGTCGAGCGGTTCACCCCGGAACTGCCGCTGCGGGACCTTGAGGTAGTGGCACTCCTCGATGAGCTCTCCCGCGGCGATGAAGGTGTCCGTGAAGACGCCCATGCCCCACTCACACGGCCGCACCTTCACGCCGGAGTGGAGGAACAGCGCCGGGCCCAGGTTCATGAGTGCATCGCTCTCGCTTCCGGTGGCGTCCACGCTAAAGCGAACCATCGCGCAAGACGGGCAGCCACGGGAAGCGGGGGCGAGGGCGTGAGGCCTTCCGTGACTTCCGGAGAAGTCAGCCAGCCTGCCCTCCGGGCACGGGGCGGCGGCTGAAGGTGTGGCGCAGCAGGTAGAGGCCGGGAAGCAGGGGCAGCCAGAGCGTGAAGCCGCGCAGGAGCAGGGTGCCCGCGAGCGCCGCCTCCACCGGGACGCCGAAGAGGTTGAGCATGCCCACGGACGCGGCCTCGTAGGTGCCCACGCCGCCGGGGATGATGGACACCGTCTCCGCCATGGAGGCCACCATGAAGCTGACGAACACGGTGCTCAGGGGGACCTCCTGCCCCAGGGCCTGGAGCATGGCGCCCAGCGAGGCCGCGTCCAGCACGTAGACGCCCAGTTGCAGGAGGACGCCGCGCGCGAGCAGGCCGGGGTTGAGCAGCATGCCGGGCGGCACCTCCGCGATGGCCTTGAGCAGGGTGCCCAGGGACGGGATGCGCCGGGCGAAGCGGCCCGGCTTCCACTCGCGGTGCCGCGTGGCCCAGAGGATGCCCAGCGGGATGATCAACGCCACCACGCCGAAGCCGGTGACGAGCCATTGGATCCAATTGTTCAGCTCGGATTTGCGCCAGAGGAAGTAGAGGCTCACGCCCACGCCCAACGCCTGCGCGATGTAGAAGCACAGCACCGTGAGCAGCACCGCGCCCGCGGCGATGCCGGGGTTCGCGCCTTCACGGCGCAGCCCGCGGCCCACGAGCAGCGACCCGCCCACGCCGCCGGTGGGAATCACCTGGTCGAACGCGAGCTTCATCAGCGACAGCCGCGCCAGCGACCAGAGCGAGGTCTTGATGCGCGCCCGGTGCAGGACCATCCACCAGATGCCCGCCACGCACAGGTACGTGCCCACCTGGCACGCGACGGCCACCAGCAGCCACGCGGGCCGGGCCTGCCGCAAGAGCTCCAGGAACTGCCTCTCCTCGTTGTGGCGCGAGAGGATGAACGCCAGGAGCGCCGCGAGCACCAACACCCCTGGAATCCACCAACCCCGCCGGCGCTTCGCTGGCACCTCCAGCGGCTCTTCCAGGGTGGGAATGGGTTCGGCGCGAGTGCCCTGCATGTGTCTCCTTCCTGGGAATGGGATGGCTTCGGAAAGGATGCGCTTCCTGGCCCCATGGGGCAGGTCCTGAAGCATGGCGGCCCGCCTGCCCTCCGAGCGGGGAGGCGAGCCCAGTGCTGCCTGTTCGCGGGGGCGGTCTGGTAGAAGCCCGCGCATGTCCGACGACATCCTCGTGCTGGCGTACGCCGGCTGTGACACCTGCAGGAAGGCGCTGAAGTGGCTGGAGGCGCGGGGCGTCCCCCACCGCACGCGCGCCATCGTGGAAGCGCCGCCCACCGTGGCGGAGCTGCGCCAGTGGATCCCCAAGAGCGGCGTGTCCGTGCGCAAGTGGCTCAACACCAGCGGCCAGAGCTACCGCGCGCTCGGCAAGGAGAAGGTGGACGCGGCCTCCGACGCGGAGCTGGTGGAGTGGCTGGCGAAGGACGGGAAGCTGGTGAAGCGGCCCGTGCTCGTCACGAAGGAGTCCGTCACGGTGGGCTTCAAGCCGGAGACCTACGAGGCGCTCTTCCCTCTTCACGCGACTTGAGAGCGGGCGGGCGGACGAGCCCCCGTCCGACCGTCGTCGCGTGCGGGGGCGGTTGCCACGTTGAGTGGGCATGGAAATCGGATCCAGACGCCCGTTGGGGGAGATCCTCCTGGAGCTGGGAGTGGTCGACAAAGGCCAGCTCCGGTTGGGGCTGGTGCACCACCACGAGGTCCATGTCCCCCTGGGCCGCGCCCTGGTGAGCGAGGGCGTGTGCACGGAGGCGGACGTCCTGCGCGGGCTGGCCATCCAGTTCGACGTGGAGGCGGTGGACCTGGACCGGCATCCGCTCGACCGTTCGCTGACCACCCTGGTGCCCTCACGCATCGCCCGGCAGTACGGCGTCGTGCCGCTGCGGCTGGAGACGCGCGAGGACAAGGAGGTCCTGCACCTGGCCGTGCCCGCGCCGCTGTCGCTGGACGCGGTGGATGACGTGCGGGCCGTGTCCGGGAAGGCGCGCGTGGAGCCGCACCTGGCCTCCGACAGCGCCCTGTCCCGCGCGCTCAGTGCCCTCTATGGCATCCGGGAGACGTCGGGGGCCGCGCAGGAGCCGCCCCGTCCCGTCGTGCCCAGCCCGCCGCTGATGCTCTACGGCTGGCCGCCCGTCACCGCGGTGCTCATCTCCCGCACGCTGGCGCGCAACGGCATCCCGTCGCGCGTCGCCACGCCGCTGGACGTGCTGCACACGCGCGACAACGACGTGGTGCTCGCTCCCCTCCAGGCCATGGAGGGGCTGCTCGCGGGAGAGGTCCACATCGAGGGCTCGCTCATCGTCCATGGAACGTCGGACGACGAGGGCTTCGAGCGGGCGCGGAAGCTGGAGGCCCGCGGCTTCCTGGCCAACCCGCGCGACGAGGAGTTGCTCCTGCGCGCCGTGCGCAGGCTCCGTCCCGACGCGGGCAGCGAGAGTTCCTGGCCGCGCCACTCCTGAAGCGGGGAGGCCGCTACGGCGCCGTGGATGCCGCCGGGGCCGCCAGGGCCTGCATCGCGGGCTTCGCCGAAGCGCCAGCGGGGCGCGTGGTGTGCTTCTCTTCGGGCTCCAGGTGCTCCAGGCCCAGCACGCCCAGCACCTCCGGGTACACCTTGTTCGCGAAGTAGCGCCCGCCGGCCACGGTGAAGTGCACGCCGTCCGTCATGCGCAGGCGCATGGGCTTGCGGAAGCCATCCACGCGGGCCTGCTTCAGCGCCTTGCCGCGCGCGTCGGTGAAGTAGGGCCGCGTGTCCAGGTGCACGGCGTCCCCGCGCGCGGCGATGACCTCCCGCTGCAGGTCGCGGATCACCGTGAGCTTCTGCTCGAAGCGCTGGCGGCTCGTGGCGGGCAGCTCCAGCCACACAATCTTGCGGTTCGGCGCGGAGATGGCCGTGACGAAGTCCGTCAGCCGCTGGCGGTATTCGCCCTGCCAGTCCGGCTTGCCCCAGGCCACGGTGGCGCGCCCCTGCCGCGTGTGCAGGGCCTGCCCGTCGTTGCCGCCCAGGATGACCACCACGACGTCCGGCTGGTGCTGCTGCACCTCCTGCTGGCCGACCTCCAGCCAGTCGAAGAAGTCCGGGCGCGCCAGTCCCGTGGACGACTTCGCGCGGCGCTCGCAGCGGATGCGAGGGTGCGCGGCGAGCTGGTTCTGGAGATACTCCCCGAAGCCCGTGGCGATGAGGCTGTCACCCAACAGCAACACGGTGCGGCGGGGCGCGGGCGCCGGAGCGGCGGCCTGGGCCGGAGCGGTGGGCAGCACGGGCGAGGCGGTCAGCCCGGAGGCGGATTCCGCGGAGGCCTGCGCCGCCGTGGACAGGAACGCCAGGAAGAGGAGCGCGCGAAGAGGACGGGTCGACATCGGCGGAGGCGAAACTACTTCCCGCGACCGCATCCGTACACCCCCCCGCCAGGCGGGTGGATCCGTCGAACCGCGCGCGGGTTGTCAAGGCCGCGCGCGGCGTCAGGCCACGGAGCCTGCGTCCGCCCCGAGCCCCCGGGCCGTCAGCACCGCGAGCCCCGCGGGCGCGAGCGCCTGGAGCCATGGCATGAGCAGCCGCGCGCACTCCTCCGGATGTGAGAAATAGGGAACGTGTCCCGCGCCGCGCAGCAGGTGCCGGGGCGTGCCCTCCGGCAGCGACGCGGCCAGCCGCTCCAACGAAGACGGCGGCACCAGCACGTCGCGGTCCCCCTGGATGCACAGACACGACACGTTCAGCGGGCGCAGGTCCGGCGGCGGCGGCTCCGTGTGGATGGAGAACGCGCGCCGCAGCGTCGTCAGCTGCTCCAGCAGCGTGGTGGGCACCACGTCCGCCACCTGATGAGAGGCCACCGGGCGCCACGCCGCCAGCGACGCCGCGACGCGCCCGGGACGTCCCAGCACCGCGATGGGTCCCATCATCGAGATGAGCCTTCCGCGAGGTCCCACGTGCGAGGTGCGCGTGAACGCCCCCAGGAAGGCAACCCCACGCGTCGCGCCGCCCGCGGCCAGGTGCGCCGCCACCATGCCGCCAAAGGAGCTGGCCACCACCGCGTCCACCTTGCCCGTGACGCGCAGCACCTGCTCCGCCAGGGCCCTCGCGCCGCACGCGGCATGCTCGCCTTCCGGGTACTCGACCATGACGGGACGCGCCACGTCCGTCAGCCGCAGGGCGAGTTCACGGAAGCCTGATCCACGCGCGCCCAGCCCGGGCAATAAGAGGACGCGAGGACCCTCGTCATTCCCTGCCATGTCCGTCAGCTCCACCGTGCGACGCATGTCTCTCGCTTTCCTTGAAACGCGCCGGAACAAACAACGCCGGGCCCCTGGGTCTGCCCCATCCCACCGGGTGGCCCGCACGACCCACGACCTGGGGGAAATGCTCCCGGTCCCTCGCCTGCCAGGACGGAGAGTGATACATGATTCATCCCACCACCCTTTTCCACCGACACGATTCACGGTGTCCGGAAGCCAAGGATTTTCGCGGTCGGCGTTCTGACAGCGTGGGGGCGAAGGGTTAAGAATGGTCACCGTGAATCTGCATGCCTTCGGGGAGTTTGTTCGCAAGCATCGTCCGGCCCTGGAGGTTCGGGCCGCGAGGCTTTGCGCTGGGAGCGCGGTCGACTCCACGGAGCTGGTCGGCGAGACGTTGGAGCGCGCCCTGTCCGTGTTCGAGCGGCTTCAGGACCAGGACACCGCGTCCGTGACGCAGTGGCTGGATGGCGCCATGAGCCGCTGCTTCGCTCGGATGGGCGGACAGCTGCCGGACGCGCGCACCGCGGCGCCGGACCTTCAGCAGACGTTCGACCTGCTGCGTGCGCGCTTCCGTGAGGTGTACGCGCAGCCGGCGTTCGGCAAGAGCGCGGGCGTCACCGGCGGCTGGCGGATGTAACAAGTCCCGCGCCCTGTGTTTCAGGGCGCCGGGCGGTGGCCGGACAGCGTCTCCACGTAGGACGCGGCCACCCGGAGGAAGCGGCCCCCACGCACGCCGGTGAGGTACTGGCGCTTCATCGCGCGGGTGGCCCCCACGTAGAACATCGCGCGGCGGATGCGTTCGTTCTCGCGCTCGTTGCGCTGGCGGGCGCCCGCCATCCACGCCTCGATGGAGTCCAGGGCCTCCAGTCCCGCGAAGAAGACGACGGGGCACTCGTGGCCCTTGCATGAGAACACCGTGGTGGCGCGCACGTGGTCCACGCCGCTCACCCGGAAGTCCGTCACGTCCCGGCCGCCCTTGCCGCCGTAGGCCTCCGCGGGCACGCCCGCCTTGCGCAGCGCGTCCGTGAACGACGCGGGCATCACCGGCGCCACGACCAGGATGTCGCCGGGGTGGACGCCCTCCTCGTGCACGAGCCGGGCAATCTCCTTGGCCACCCAGCGCGCCTCGCTGGTGCTGGAGGCGAAGTCCTTCACCTGGGGAAGCACGCCGCCGCGCTCGGTGGACTGCACGCGGTAGAGGCCTTCCAGCGTCTCCTCCGGCAGCCACAGGAGCCGCTCGCGGGCCAGCTCTCCGGCCTTCATGTACTCGCGCATGCCGGGGTCGGTGACTCGGTGCTGGCGCAACGGGTCCAGCACCACGTTGAAGGCCACGTCGAGGATGTCGCGCGTGGCGCGGAAGGTCTCCTTGAGCACGCGGGTGCGGCCGCGGAAGGACAGCCCTTCGGGGAGCTGATCCTTCAAGCTGTCGATGGGCGCCTGGCCGTAGACGTTCTGCGAGTCGTCCATGAACAGCTGGAAGCAGCGGGACTCGCGGCCGTCCTCGCCCACGCGGGGGCGCACCAGCGCGTGCAGGGCCGCCAGTCCCTTGGCGTCCATGTCCTGCGCCTCGTCCACGAAGACGGCGTCGAAGGCGTGGGGCTCCAGCCGCCGCAGCGCGCCCACGTGCTTCACCGTCACCTGGGCCCTGAGCGCGCGCAGCTGCTCCGGGCCCGCGCGCACGGTGAGCGCCTCCATGAGCAGCTTGTCCACGAGCGGCGTGAGCGAGCGGTTGTAGAAGGACACCAGGACCCGGGCGCGCGGGTTCTCCAGCAGGTAGCGCGCGGCCCAGTGCGCCAGCACGTACGTCTTGCCGCTGCCGGCCACGCCGCGCACCAGGTGGTGGCCGTCGTCGAAGCGGCGCTCGAAGAGGGAGACCTGCTCCTGCGTGAAGAGCGGTCCGGTGTCCTTGCCGCCCGCGATTTCTCCGCCCAGGCCCACGGGCACCAGTGGCGGCGGGGGTGGCGGCGGAGGACGCGGCTGGGTGGCGAGCAGCTCCAGCTTCGGCGGCGTGCCGGCGTGGACGCGCACGCGGGGGAGCAGCGACAGGAAGCGCGCGGGCACGGGCGAGGCACGGGCCTCCGCGCGCGAGGCGAGCACCAGCAGGTATTCCTTCGCGCGGCTGGCGGCGACGTTGAGGATGGGCACCAGCGTGTGCGGCGGGAAGGGCCGGCCACCGGCCACCGTGTCCACCATCACCACGTCGTACTGGGTGCCCTGCTGACGGTGGATGGTGGAGGCGCTGAACATGTCGTGGCGCAGGCCCGCCGCGTTGCCCAGCTTGCGCAGGAGCGCCGCTTGCGCGCGGTAGGGCGTCACGCAAAGCACGGTGAGGCCCAGGCGTACGGACTGGCGGGCCAGCGTCACGGCGAGCTCCGCGGACAGCTCGCGCTGGTAACCGGAGCCCGTCTCGCCCCGGCCGTGCGTGAGGCGGCGGGCGTCGCGGCTCAGGCCGTCCAGCACCAGCCACATCGCGCGGGACGGGAAGGCGGGCACGGGCGCGGGCCTCTGGGCCCGGTCCTTCACGATGTCGCCGTCCTCCAGCGCGCCGCCGTAGCAGAAGTGGCTCACCACCTTCGCGATGTCCGGGTGCATGCGGTGCTGGGTGCGCAGGAGCAGCACGTCCGGGCGCTCCGCGTCCTTCACCGCGTCCTCCAGGTGGGACAGGGCGCTGGCGCGCAGCCACGTCTGGGTGCCCTTCCCCGCCCCTTCCGCCGCGCGGCTCACGGGGCCAATCTGCTTGGGGTCGCCCGCGAGCGTCACCTGCCGGGCCAGCGGGGCCAGCAGCGCCGTCGCCGCGCGCGTCACCATGCCGGCCTCGTCCACCACGAGCCGCTGGAAGGTCTCCTCGCCTTCCAGCTCCGACACCAGCCGCAGGGCGCGGTGCACGGTGAGCACCATGAGGGGGCTTTCGCCCTTCTCCGCCTCCTTGAGCGTGGGGTCCTTCACGCGACCACGCAAGCTGCGCAGCTCCGCCTGCATGCGGGCGAGCTCCGGCGCGGGGCCGCCCCGGGAGCGCTCCAGCGTGAGCTCGCGCTCGCGCTGCTCGATGGTGTTGAGCAGCTTGCTCGTCTTGTTCTCCTCCATCGCCACGGTGGGCAACTTGTGGAGGGACTCGCTGGCGCCGGTGCCGCCGCGGAAGATGCTGCGGGCCAGGGGGCGCAGGGGGATGGGGTCGCGCTCCAGCAGGGCGCTGACGCGCATCACCAGCTCGTCCGCGGCGCGGTTGGTGGGGGCCACCGCGAGGATGCGCTCGTTGGGGTAGGCGCGCAGGGCGCGGGCGATGAGGTCCGCGACGGCGGTTGTCTTTCCGGTGCCGGGAGGGCCCCAGATGCTGCCCCACGGCTGGCGCCACAGCCGGTCCACGGGGATGAGCTCCGCGTCGCGCGAGGACGGCGTGGACGGGAGGAGTTCCCCCTTCGCGCGCGCCAGGGCGTTGGTGAGGTCGGAGGTGCGGTCCTCGTAGGCGGCCGCCGCCGCGCACAGGGCCTCCGCGAAGTCATAGGGCCGGTAGCACCACCGCTCACAGGAGAGGACGCGGCGGTCCAGGTCCTCACCGGAGTCGGAGGAGGCGAAGACGCGGCCGGACTCGAAGTCCAGGTGGACGATGTTCCCGGCGAAGACCAGCTCCTCGCCCAGGAAGCCGAGCAGCGAGCCTCCGGACCAGTCCGGATCCGCGGCGGGAACGGGCACCAGCCCCAGCACGCCGGGCCCGGCCAGGCCCACCTCGCGTGCCTCCTGGATGCGCTGCGCGCGGTACTGGCTGCGCTCGGCCACCAGCGCGTCGCGCAGGTCCTCCGGGAGATAGGCGGGGGCGACCCACTGTTCCCTGCGGCGCCCGGAGGACACGGCGGCCTGCATGGCCTCTCGCTCCGCCGGGGTGACGTCGCCAGAGGCCGACACGTCGCGGGCCGGGGCCTCTTCCGGGGGACGCGCGTTGGCGACGTCGTCCATGCGGACGAGGTCCGGCGCGGGTGCCACCTCGGGCGGAGGCGTGTCGGCCGAGTCGTCCACGCGGACGAGGTCCGGCGCGGGTGCCTCGACCGTGCCAGTGGCAGCGTTCCCCTGTCCGGCGGGACGCGCCGGCACCGCGCGGTTCACGCGGTGGGAGGCCGGCATGGACGCCAGCGCCGCGGAGTCCAGCTCCCGGAAGGTCAGCGTCCTCGCCTTCGCGGACGCCCTGCCCTTCACCTCCGTCACCTTCGGCGCGGGCTCGGCGTCCTCCGACTCCTGCGGCGGCCACGACGCGCGGACCCGGAGCACGGGCGCGGCGTGTCCCTCCTGGACGTCGGTGTCGTACTCCACGCGGAGCACGGGCATGAGGTCATCCGGAGCACGCTCGTCCCTCGGCGCCTCCCCCTGACCCGACTGCTCGTCCGTCCTGCGCATCATACGAGGTGCTCGCGGCGAGGCCCTTCCTCACTTCGGAAGCGGCGGCGCCGGGAAGCCGGCCAAGCTAGGGGAGGCGTCGATCTGCGTCAACGCGCGCGCGGGCTCCCTCGCACGCCTGCACCACCGGTGAAGCCCTCTCCTTCACGCACGACAGCCCGGGCCGCGCACACTCGCGGACCCGGGCCGTCATTCACCGCCTTGGACCTCCGCGGGGACTACAGCAGCGGGCAGAGCAGCCCGTTGCCGGTGCCCGCCGGGCAACCCTCGCCCTGGCAGTAGTTGGGCCCCAGGCCCACGGAGAGGATGCCCAGGGGGCTGGGCACCTTCACCTTGCAGGTGCCGAGGGTCGCGTTACCGGACGCGTCCGCCACCGAGTACACCATCGTGTAGACGCGGCCGTTGCCCAGCAGGCTGGACTCCGCGCGCAGCTGCGCGGACTTGCGGTCCGCGCTCAGCACGATGTCCTTGCACTTGAAGAGGGCCAGGCTGAACAGCGCGTCCTCGGACTCGTCCGACTCCACGCGGATGATGGAGGCCGACTGCTGCAGGTCCAGCGTCCCGCCGCAGGCGTCCGCCGCCGGCTGCGCGCAGTCCGCCAGCGTCACCGTCTTGTAGTCCGCGCCCAGGGTGCGGGCCAGCACCAGATTCTTGCTCGCCCCGGCCACCGGCGCCGTCGCGTCCACCACCGTCACCGTCGCGCTGCACGTGGCCGAGTCCATCCCGTCCGACACCGTGAGCGTCACCGGCGTCGTCCCCACCGGGTACTGGCCCGCCGGGCTGGCCGTGATGCTCAGCGGCTGCGGGAAGCCATCCGGATCATACGAGCCATTGTCGATGGACGCCGCCGCCGAGCACGACGCGTTGGCCGACACCGTCACGTTCTTGCAGAGCGCCACCGGCGCCTGGTTCACCAGACAGCCGCCGCCCGCCGCCAGCGTCAGCGTCGCCGTGTTGTTCTCCTCGCTGTCCTCCGGGAAGAAGTTGAACGCGTCCGCGACCACGAACAGCTTCTGTGCGCCCTCCGGGATCTGCACCGCCGTCTCGAACGCGTAGCGCTCCTTGCCCACCAGCCAGGGCACGTTCACCGTCGCCAGCAGCGTGCCGCCCTCGGCCGGGTCCCCCGCGTAGATGCCCGCCACCGACGGGTCGATGCCTGTCGGCGCCTCGTTGACGATGAAGCCCGTCACCGTCGCCACCTGGCCGTCGTCACACGTCACGCCCAGCCCGGACACCGCCAGGTCGATGCCCGTGTGCAGCGCTGCCTTGGACTGGCCCGGTGCCACGCCCTCCTCCAGGCTTTCGGTACCACAGCCACTCAGCATCAGCAGGGAGGCGAAGAACGACAGAGGACGGCGCAAGGACATGACTCTCTCCAATGAGAAGGGCGGTGCCGGGATGGGGGGAGCGGGCCTGATGCCAGACAATGACAGCCAGACCCGCGCCCCATTCTCTGCCATAAACGGATTTTTCTAGCAATACGGGCAATCTTGTACCCAGGCCCAGGTATACATAGACACCCCGTTGAAGCCCCAATGACCCCGCTGTCTGTCTTTGCGAGGAGTCGAGAAAGGGCGCACTCCGTGTCTGGGTTTGGACGACCTGACGGGTTGCCGGTCCCTCGGGGCACAGGAGGGCAGGCGGCCGTCGCAGTGGACAGCGCCCGCCCTGATGGGGTTGGTTGGGCCCTCCCCCGCTGTTGAGGGGACCCAAGCCCATGGCCTCCATCACCCCGCGCTACGCCCATCCGTTCCTCCCCGTCACCCGCGCCGACATGCAGGCCCGGGGGTGGGAGCAATGCGACATCATCATCGTGAGCGGCGACGCCTACGTGGACCACCCGGCCTTCGGGCCGGTGCTCATCGCGCGCTTCCTGGAGGGGCGGGGGTTCAAGGTGGGCATCATCCCCCAGCCGGACTGGCACTCGGCGGAGCCCTTCAAGGCGCTGGGGGCGCCCCGGCTCTTCTTCGGGGTGGCGGCGGGCAACCTGGACTCGATGCTCAACCGGCTGACGGCCCAGAAGAAGAACCGCTCGGAGGACCAGTACAGCCCGGGCGGGCGCACCAACTGCCGGCCGGACCGGGCCTCCATCGTCTACGCGCAGCGCTGCCGGGAGGCCTTCCCGGACGTGCCCGTCGTGCTGGGCGGCATCGAGGCCAGCCTGCGGCGCATCGCGCACTTCGACTACTGGAGCGAGAAGGTGCGCCGCTCCATCCTCTTCGACGCCAAGGCGGACCTGCTGGTGTTCGGCATGGGTGAGCGGCCCATCTGGGAGATCGCCGACCGGCTCAACCGGGGTGAGCGCATCGAGGACCTGAAGGACATCCGGGGCACCGCGCACCTCATCAACGACGCGGCGATGAAGGCCCTGGAGGCGGACCCGGCGAAGCGCGCGGCGGACCGCGACAAGGTGGTGGTGCTGCCCTCGTACGAAGAGGTGGTGGCGGACACGCGCGCCTTCGCGGTGATGAGCCGGGACTTCCAGATGGAGACCAACCCCGGCAACGCGCGCGCCATCGCGCAGCGCCACGGCAACCGCGCCATCTACATGAACCCGCCCGCCCGGCCGCTGGAGGACGGCGCCGGACAGAAGCCCGGGGACACGGCCACGGTGGCCATGGACGAGCTGTACGACCTGAAGCTCAACCGCGTGCCGCACCCCATGTACAAGGAGCCCATCCCCGCCTACGAGACGGTGAAGCACTCGGTGGTGCTGATGCGCGGGTGCTTTGGCGGCTGCACCTTCTGCTCCATCACGGAGCACGAGGGCCGCGTCATCCAGAGCCGCTCCGCGCAGAGCGTGCTGCGCGAGGTGCGCGAGGTGCGGCGCATGGGGGACTTCCGGGGGACGATCACCGACCTGGGTGGGCCCACGGCGAACATGTACAAGCTCAAGTGCAAGAGCGAGGACATCGAGAGCCGCTGCCGCAAGCTGTCCTGCGTGCACCCGGGCGTCTGCGAGAACCTCCAGACGGACCACGGGCCGCTCATCTCGCTGATGAAGCAGGTGCGCGAGGAGCCGGGCATCAAGCACGTCTTCATCGCGAGCGGCGTGCGGTACGACCTGGCGGAGCGCTCGCCGGAGTACGTGAAGGAGCTGGCGGCGCACCACGTGGGCGGCCAGCTGTCGGTGGCGCCGGAGCACGTGTCGCCGCGCGTGCTGGAGAAGATGAAGAAGCCCGGCATCGAGAGCTTCGAGCGCTTCCAGAACATGTTCGCGTGCGCCAGCGAGGACGCGGGCAAGGAGCAGTACGACATCGCCTACTTCATCAGCGGCCACCCCGGCTCCACGCTGGAGGACATGGTGATGCTGGCGCAGTGGCTGAAGGAGAAGGGCAAGCGGCCCCGCCAGGTGCAGGACTTCATCCCCACGCCCATGTCGGTGGCCACGGCCATGTATTACACGGGCCTGGACCCGCTGAAGATGGAGCCCGTGTACACGGCGAAGGGCCTGCGGGAGAAGCGGCTGCAGAAGGCGCTGCTGCTCTACTGGAACCCGGAGCACTGGCCGCTGGCACGCGAGGCGCTGAAGCTGGCCGGGCGCGAGGACCTGATTGGACGGGGGCCGAAGGCGCTGGTGCCGCCGGAGTCCGCCGCGGAGGCCTCGCGCTTGCGCCGAGCCTCGGAGAACGCGGAAGCCGGGGAGGGACTGGCGACGAACGCATGGCCCCGTCCGGTGCAGCCGCGTCCGTCGGGGGCTCGGGGTGGGGGCCGCACGCCACGTCCGGGCCCGCGCGGGCGGTAGGAGCCCCCTGACTTTCGTTCCGGGGGGAGGCTCGGGTATAGGTGCGCCGCCTTTTACGAGCGGCCACACCGCCGGAGCCCGACACCATGCCCAGGACTTCCCAGGAGCAGTCGCAGGAGCGTCATGCGTTCCTGCTCGACCTCTTCCGCAACCAGCCCGACCTGAGCCGCCAGGACGCCCTGGAGAGCTACAAGGACCGCTTCGGCGCCACCATCAACCTGCGCACCTTCAACGAGCTGCGCGAACAGGCGAAGAAGGAGCTGTCCTCGCAGCCCGCCGCTCCGGTCGCCGCCCCCAAGGAAGAGGAGCAGGACGTGGACGTGCAGGACGAGCGCGCCGAGGTGACGGCGGAGGACGCGGGGACGCTGCTGAAGGCCGCGGCGGCTCCGGAGCTGCACGCGGGTGCGGCGCCGGCGAAGAAGCCGAAGGCGAAGGGCCCGGGCGCACGCAACGTGTTCGTGGACGCGTCCGCGGAGCAGCTCCAGTTCCTGGAGCGCATCGTGCAGCAGCTCCAGGAGGCCGGTGCCGCCAACCTGCGCATCGACCACGCCACCGACCGGTGGATGGTGCTGGTGGTGGATTCCAAGTAGCGGACTCCCCGTAGTCAGACAGCCAATGCCTGCCACCCAAGGCCCGCCTCTCCTCCACGGAGAGTGCGGGCCTTGCTGCTTCAGGGCCGCCGCAAAGATATACCTAAAGCAGCAATTCGAGACTAGTTTGACATAGCACCAGAAGCCGACTATCCATTTTGTCTATGGATGCGCTCCCGCATTCACAGACTCAGGGGAAACCGATGACCCGTTCGATTCCTGCGCTGGCGTTGATGGTGAGTGGGTTGCTGTTCGGCTGTGGTGGGATGCCCGAGGAGGGCGAAACCCAGGAGCCGCAGGCCGGGTCGGAGGGCAATGTCTCCCAGAGCACGGTGACGACCATCACCGGCACTGGCGTGACCGTGGTGTACAACTCCGTCAACGACTCCTTCACGGTCCGGGACACCCTGGCGGATGGCCACTCCGCCGTGGCGCGCATCTACAACGGCAATACCGGGTCCACGACGTACTGCTGGAATTCCAATGGTGCGGGGACCTCCGCAGTTTGCGACCGAAGCTACCCGAACAACCCCCTGCTCAGGATCTCGGCATGCACGGGCGAAGCTGGGCCCGGCACGCTCGTCGCGTGCACCAGCGCCGTACCGGTCGACGCGTTCGCTCCCGAAGCGAAGTAACTCCGCGTTCAGGCCTGCGGTCCCGCCAGGGGCAGTGACACCGTGAAGGTGGCGCCGCCCCCTGGCGTCTCGGACAGGCCGACGCTGCCGCCGTGGGCCTCCACCACCTGGCGGGCGATCCACAATCCCAGGCCCAGCCCTCCGAAGTTGCGCACGGACACCGCGCGCTCGAAGCGCTGCCAGATGCGCTCCCGGTCCTCGGGGCGCACGCCCATGCCGTGGTCCACCACCATCAGGCGCGCGGACGGGCCCACCTGCTCCAGGTGCACCTCCACCGGCTTGCCTGGGCCGTACTTCAACGCGTTGGACAGCAGGCCCTGCACCACCTGCTCCAGGCGCGCCCGGTCGAACCGTCCCCGCACCGGGCCCGCGACGCGCAAGGTCACCTCGCAGCCCTCGCGGCACAGCTCCTCCCGCGCCTGGGCTACCTCCTCCTTCACCAACGCGGCGAGGTCCATGTCCTCCACCTTCAGGTGCACCGGACCCGACGACAGCAAAGACATGTCGAGCAGCGTCTCCACCACCGTGGCCAGACGATGCACCTGCCGCCGCGTGAACAGGAGCCGCTCGCCCAACCGGGCGTGCGCGTCCGGCCCCAGGCCCCGCTCGATGAGATCCAACTGGAGCCGGAAGCCCGCCAGCGGCGTCTTCAATTCGTGGCTCACCACCGACAGGAATTCGTCCCGCGCGCGGACCGCATCCTGCAACACCGCCTCTCTCGCCGACAGCTCCGCCACCTCCCTGCGCACCCGCGCCATCTCCAACTGGGTGCGCACCCGCGCCGCCAGCTCGCGCGCGGAGAAGGGCTTCACCAGATAGTCATCCGCGCCCGCCTCCAGTCCCTCCACCGAGGCCTCCTCACCCGCGCGCGCTGACAAGAGGACGAAGGGGATGGCCCGCAGCCGGGGATCCGCGCGCAGCTCGCGCAGCAGGCCGAAGCCGCCCAGGCGCGGCATCATCACGTCGCTCAACACCAGGTCGGGCGGGCGCGCGCGGATGGCCTGGAGCGCGGCGTAGCCGTCCTCCGCCGTCTCCACCGTCACCGACGCGTCCAACAGCCCCGTGATGTACGTGCGCAGGTCCGCGTTGTCGTCCACCACCAGCACCCTCGCGGACATGGGTGGCAGCAGCGGAGTGGCCCTCACTCCTTCCGACGTTCGCGCCCCATCCTCCGGGCCCGTCGGCGCCAGCCATCCGCGGATCTCCTCGACGTAGGCGGACGCGCTCCGCTCGACGGAGTGCGCGGGACCGCTCCCCTCGGGGACGAGCTGCTCGCGCGGCAGGTGGCCGCTGCCCAGGGGCACCGCGACACAGAAGGTCGTGCCCTGCCCCAGCACGCTCGTCACGCCCACCGTGCCGCCGTGCAGCTTCGTCAGCTCCTGCACCAGGCTCAGGCCAATGCCGCTGCCCTCGTGGCTGCGCGAACGGGCGTTCTCCACGCGGTGGAAGCGCTCGAAGATGTGCGGCAGCTCCGCCTCCGGGATGCCGCTGCCGGTGTCCCGGACCGTCAGCCGCGCCTCGCCGTCCTCGATGTGCAGCCGGACGTGGACGCCTCCCTCGAACGTGAACTTCATCGCGTTGGAGAGCAGGTTGAAGACGATCTTCTCCCACATCTCGCGGTCCACCCAGACGGGCTCTGTCAGCGGCGGCAGGTCGAGCGTGAGGGTGAGCTGGGCTCGCTTCGCGATGGACTCGAACTGGCTCACCAGCTCCGCGGTGAAGGCGGACAGGTCCGTGGGCTGGAAGGCCGCGCGCACGCGTCCGGCCTCCGCTCGGGTGAAGTCGAGCAGCGTGTTGACCAGCTTGAGCAGCCGGGTGGCATTGCGCTGCACCAGGGACAGCCGCTCCGCCAGACGCGGCGCCAGCGGCTCCGTCGGATCCGACAGCGCGTCCTCCACGGGCCCGAGCATCAGCGTCAGGGGCGTGCGGAACTCGTGGCTCACGTTGCTGAAGAAGGCCGTCTTGGCCCGGTCCAGCGCCGCGAGCCGCTCCATCCGCTCCACCGCCTCCTGCCGCGCGCGAGCGCTGGAGGCGGCCGTGGCCAGGGCCCCCGCCACCAGCTCCAGGAAGCCCCGGTATTCCCCAGCGGGGTTCAGGAAGGGGCTCAGACCCACCACCAGGAAGCCCAGGTCGCGGTCCCCTTCCGCGTGCGGAAGCGGCAGCACCAGGGCGGGCCTGGGCGACTCCGCGACCTCCGACGGCAGCGGTGCTTCAAGCCACCCATTCACGTCGCCCACCTGCCAGGCCTGGCGCGTGCCCACCACCGGAGCCAGGAGCCCTCCCGCGGGCCCTCCGTCCTCCTGCGCGCGCAGGTCGAGGTGCGCGGGCACCGCCGCGCTCCGTGCGCCCATGCCGGTGGAGCCCACGAGCGAGGCCCTCGCCCCGTCCGCGTCCGTGACGTAGAGCCACGTGAAGGGCAGGTCGGCGGGGTTCTCCGCCAGGGCCTCCAGGCCGGCACGGCACGCCTCCTCCACGGAGCCCGCGCCACCTGCGCGCTGGGTGAGGAGGTGCAGCGTGCGCAAACGCCGCTGCCCCAGGACCTGCCCCGTCGTCTCCAAGGCCGGCGTGTAGAAGCCCACCACCTTGCCGTCGTCATCCAGCACCGGCGTGTAGGACCAGGTGAAATAGGCCTCCTCGGCGGAGCCACCCCGCTGGATGGGCAGCGACTGGCTCTCCGCCCAGTTCGCCTGCCGGGTGCGCTCCAGCTCGTCGAACATGCGGCCAAGCGGGTGCCACAGCTCCGGGAAGACGTCGCGCAGCGGCCCCAGTGCATGGTCCGGGTGCTTGGCGCCCATGATGGGAATGCCCGCGTCGTTGTAGAGCTGCACGCGCTCCGGTCCCCAGTAGATGAACATGGGGAAGCGCGTCGTCAGGCACATGCTCACCAGGGTGCGCAGCGTCGGCGGCCATGACGCGATGGGCCCCAGCGGCGTCCCGGACCAGTCCCGCTCCAGGATGAGCCGCCCCATCACGCTGCCGCCGCGCAACGACTCCAGCCATCCCTCGGGGCGCGGCGCGGCCCCCGCGGCTCCGGCCAGCTGCGGCGCGCTCTGTTCGTTCGGCGGACGGCTCAGGGGAGGCTCGAGGAGTGCGGGACGCGTGGACGAGGTGACCTGATGATGTGGACGTAGCCAGCCGCTCTCCCCACTTCAACGCCGGAGTCCGCCAGAAGGCCCTTTCCGTCGCCTAGCGAGCAGGGCCTCTCAGCCGGGGAACCTTGAACCTGCCCACCCCTTCTCCATGGGGGCAGGCGGGCCTGCCGCGAGTGAGCCTCCTGCGGATGCAGGGCAAGGCCACTCTTGTGTCCGGGAGCGGAGGCGCCGCCGCTTTCAGACGGACAATCCCCGCGCGGTCTGGGTGAGATGGCGGGATGACGCGAATCCCTTTTGGCCTCGTCCTCGCGCTGTCCCTGGGTTGCGCCAGCAGGCAGCAGCCGTCCCCTCCTCCCGCGCGGGAGTGGGCCACGACGCTGTACCGGGACCACCCGCTGGTGGGACGCATCTGGGACGTGGCGGGAAGCCGCTTCGTGGACGAGAGCGCCCTGCGCGCGACGGTGGTGCCCGCGCGCTTCGTGCTCCTGGGCGAACGGCACGACCACCCGGACCATCACCGGCTCCAGGCGGAGCTGGTGCGCGCCAGGACGGACTCCGGCCAGCGTCCCGCGCTCGCCTTCGAGATGCTGGACGTCACGCAGCAGCCCGCCGTGGACGCGGCGCTGAAGGCCTGGCCGGAGGACGTGGAGGGACTGGCGAAGGCGGTGGGCTGGGAGCGCAGCGGCTGGCCCGCCTTCAGCCTCTACGCGCCGGTGTTCGCCGCAGGCCTCCAGGCGCACCTGCCCATCGTCGCCGCCAACCTGCCCCGCGCACAGGTGCGGGCGCTGGTGATGAAGGGACCGGAGGCGCTTCCTTCCGACCTGCGCTCACGCCTGGGGCTGGAGGCGCCCGTGCCCGAAGCGGAGGCGAAGGCGGTGCGTGAGGAGTTGGACCGCTCGCACTGCGGACAGCTTCCCCAGGAGATGCTGGAGCCCATGGCGCTGGCACAGCGGGCGCGCGACGCGATGATGGCGGACCGGCTGCTGGAGACCGTGCCCGCGGACGGCGCGGTCCTCATCACCGGCAACGGCCACGTCCGGAAGGACCGAGGCGTCCCCGCGCACCTGGAGCGCCGCGTGAAGGACGTCACCGTACTGAGCGTGGCGCTGCTGGAGGTGTCACCGGAGGCGCTGAACCCCCAGGACTACGCGGCCGCCGTGGGTGCCACCACCCTGCCCTACGACTACGTGTGGTTCACGCCAGCCATGCCGGAGGACGACCCGTGCAAGGCGTTGCGGGAGCGCAACAAGAAGCCCTAGCACCGCGAGTGTCAGACCCGGATGGTACGTGAAATGGCGGCACCCGATGCCGCCACTGCAATTGATTCGTTTCACATTCGTACCCATCGAGACCGGAGACACTCCAGGAGTGAAACTCCTGAAGGGTGATTCCATCCCATACGCAACGGATTTCACGACAACAACAGTCGCGCCGCAATGTCGAATTGAACTGTCAATTCAAGACACCCTCACGTAATCAATAGCGCATCCGGGCTCCCCGGATCGGCTGTCCCCCCCCTGACAGCCTGAACCACCATCCAAGAGAATGACAATGACGACTCGAAGCCTCGGGTTTCGTGCGTGGCGTTGGAGCGCGGTGCTTTCCTTGGCGCTGACGGGCTGTGCCGTGGAGCCTCAGCCGCAGGAGCAAGCCCCCGACCAGGAAGAGCAGGCGAAGGTCCTGGAAGCGCAGGCGCATGAGCTCACCCCACCCGCTGGGTGTAGCGAGATCACCATGGGCGCGCTGTCGAACGGCGTCCAACTGACGCCGGTGATGTACGGCGGTCAGCCGACCTATCAGGGCACGTTCAACGGCCTGGGAGACCCGGCGCTGAAGGACACGGCGTTCGTCCGGCTGGACGTGAACACGGCGACGGGCGTGCATGACCTGACGGCCGGCGGCGCCAACACCTTCACCTGCGAGCAGTGCGTCTACGGCTATCAGGACGCGGGCACGACGGGCCAGAAGCTGTTCGTGGCGGACACCGGCGCCCTGTTGCTGGCGCTCAAGGTGTCGCCGCAGCAGTCGGTGGGCGTGCTCTACAACGTGACGCTGCGTGAGTCGGTGAACGCGGCGCCACTCAGCGCGCCCTACAAGGGCAGCGCGGTGGTCCCGGGTGGCGAGTGCAAGTGGATCCGCTTCGCGACCTGGAACACCCTGCGTCCCATGGGCTGCGACCCGCGCGAGGGCTCGTGGACGGCGAACGTGCCGGGTCACACCTGCGTGGCGGACAACTACTTCGCGGATGACGGCACGCTGGAGAAGTCGCAGGGCACGGGCACGCAGGGCGCGGCCTGCACGCGCACGCCCGCGGCGGACGCCAACCACCCGGCGACGACGGACTGCGCGCAGGGCTTCGCGTGCTCCGACCTGTTCACGGATGACCGGCAGTGCCTGAAGACGTGCGACCCGATGGCGGCGGTCCCCGGCTGCCCCACGGGTACGGTCTGCGGCGTCTACGGCACGTGCATCGAGCAGTCGGTCCTGGAGCCCCTCGGCTTCGACTTCGACCCCGCCCTGATTGGTGAGACGTGCACCAAGACCTACGCCGAGTTCTGCGGCACGGAAGGGGCGCGCGGCGCGTGCGTCAGCCTGAACGGCCAGACGAAGTGCCAGCCCTACACCCGCGCCCGGTCGGAGTGCGGTCCGGGCGAGGAGCTGGGCTTCATCAACTACCCGCTGTCCGGTGGCGGCTACGACCGCACCACCGGCTGGTGCTACCACGACGGTCTGTAGTCCCGGCGTGGGGGGAGCCCGGCCGTGGAGGCCATGGCCGGGCTCCCTGAAGTGACAGTGTCTCCAGGGACGGCACTCCGGGTGGAGGCGGTCCGGTATGCTGACGCACATGCTCTGTCTTGCCTGTACGGAACCGCGTGCGCCGGACTCCGGGCCTCTGTGCCCGGAGTGCGGTGCCGCCCTCGTGCCCGCCGCCGGGCGGCACCTGGATGACTTCGTGCTGGCGCGGATGCGACGGCGCATCGAGCACTGGCGCTTCGACGGGCTGGTGGATCCAGCCACGGCGGACCGGCTGGAGTCCTCGCTCGCGGCGCCTGTTGAAGCGGTCGCGAGCATTCCAGAGGTTCCCCCGCTTGAGGCCGTGGTGGTTCCGGTGGAACCGGCGCTCGACTCCGCGGCGCGCGTGGAGGCCTGGGCGGATGACGTGGCCGGTTCGCTGCGTCGCGCGGGCGGGTGGCGTCCGGGGTGGTTGGCCTCGCTCGCGAACTCGCTGGATGAGACGGCGCGGGCGGAGCGGGAACAGGCGGCGCGGCGGCGGGTGGTGGCGCAGAAGGACGGCGAGTCCTCCAGCGAGGAGGACCTGGGTTCGGCGCTGGGGTCCGGGCAGGCGTTGTTCGGCCGGGGGCACCTGGACTCACTGGGCGGCAGTGGCCTGGAGGCGGTCATCGCGCTCGATGAGGGCGACAACCCTCCCCGCCTCCACGAGTACATCTGGTGGTTCCTCGGCGCGGTGCTCGTGCTGGGCGGCTCGCTCATGGGCGTCCGCGAGGCGTGGCGGGCGCTGGGTGGCGTGCCCCGGCAACTCATCGTCACGGGCGCGCTGCTGGGCTACCACGCGGCCTTCATCGGGCTGGGTACGTTCCTGGCGCGGCGCTCGCGGTCGGCGGGGCGCGTGCTCGCGAGCATCGGGCTCGCGTTGCTGCCGGTGGTGTTCATCGCGCTGTCGGCCCTGGTGGCGCTGAATCCCACGGTGGGCGTTCCCACTGCGTTCGGTGTCGCCGCCATCGCGCTCCTGCCGCTGCGGGCCGCGGGGCGGCTGTGGCGCGGGGCTTCCGCCACGTCCTTCGCGGTGGCGCTGTTCCCGTCGCTCCTGGCGGGGCTCCCGCTGATGGGTTGGGGCGACGCACCCTGGCTGCGTGCGCTGTGCGCGTTCGCAGGCGTGGTGGCGTTGGGAGCTTCGGTGTGGCGGGCGCGGGCGGGCACGGCTTCGTTCGCCGGGGTCGGCGCCGCGCTGTACGGCGCGCTCTGGCTGGCGGTCTTCTGCGTGGCGAGCGGCCCCTCCGGATTCGATGCGCTGGAGCCGGGGGCGCCCCTGTTCGCGGGGCTCGTGCTGTGGGCGGTGGCGCTGGGCGCGGTGGTGGCGGCGGGAGCGTCCTCGGATGCTGTCCGGGCGGCCCATCCCCGCGCGGCCCCGGTGTTCGAGACGCTGGCTCACGCGGTGGTCGCAAGCGGCGCGCTCGCGGGGGCGCTCGGCGCCTTCTCGGTCTTCCCGGGCGAGGACACCTGGGTGGATACGGCATCCGTCTGCGCTCCCGTGCTGGCCTCGCTCATCTTCTTCCTGTTGGAGTTCCGCCGCCGGGCCCTGGTGCATCCGGCCGTCATGGCGGCGCTGCTCGCGGGGGCGTTGGTCGCGCGCGTGCAGGCACCGGATTCTCCGGCGTGGTGGTGCTTCGGCGTCGCGGCGGTGGCGGCCGGGTTGATTCTCCTGGCGCGCGTGACGTTCTCCGCTGTCGTGCGCAACCGGATGCTCGCGTGGGGTGTCGTCGTCTCGCTGGCGACGATGCCCGCGTTCTCCGTGCTGGCGTGGACGCAGGGGACGAACGCGCCCTGGCCCCAGGCGTACACGGGTGCGGTCATCGCGTTCGCGGCCCACTTCGCGGGGCGGTGGCGGTGGCGGGGCCTCCACTACCTGGGCGGTGTCGCGTTGCTCTTCGGGGCGCGCTCCGCAGTGGACGGGACTCCGTGGCTCGCGTCCAGCGCGGCGGACCTGGGCGTCTTCGCGCTCGCGGCGGTGCTCTATGGCCTGGCTGGGCTCGCACAGTCCGCGTGGATGGAGCGCCAGGGTCTGCGGGACGCGTTCCGGCCCCTGGAGGACCTGTCGCTGGTCATCGCCGCGCTCGGGGTGGCTCGGGCGCTGGGGGTCGCGCCCGTGTTGCCGGATGCGCTCTCGGGTATCGCGGTGCCCTTCTCGACGGTGCTTGCCTGCGTGCCCACGGCGGTGGCCACGGTGGTGCTGCTGCTTCGCGTCCGGCGCGAGGGCAGCCGGCTCGTCGGCTTCATGGCGGCCATGGGGCTCGCGCTCACGGTGTCGCAGGGACTGGGCACGGTCTCCGACTTCACCTCGGCGCGGGCCGCTCTCGTGGCGGCGGGCCTGGGCTTCGGCTTCGCGCTGTTCGCGATGCTTCGCGGCCAGGGTCTCGACAAGGTGAAGGGCCGGCGGCTGCTGGACGTCTTCCCCTTGCCGTTCGGCGCTCGGGGACGGCCGCTGTTCACGGATGGCTTCGCGGGCGCCGCGCTCGTGCAGGCGGTGCTCGCGGTCATCACGCTCGTCAACTGGATCGCCCTGCCGGACAGCGCCGAGCGTCCGGTGGCCCTGCTCGCGGGCGTGCTGCTCACGGCGGGCGCGCTCCTGGCGTTCGTGTCACGTGGCTTCGTGGCGTTCCAGCTGCGGGGTTCGGTGGTGACGCTCGCACTGAGCGGCGGGTTCATCGCGCTCACCGGGGCCGTCAATCGCGCGGGCCGGCCGCTCCCGCCCGACGTGTCGGCATGGCGCCTGCCCCTCATCGGCATCGCGCTGTGGTTCCTGGCGCTGGGCCTGCGGCGCGTGGGGCCGTGGGTGGCGCAGCGACTGGAGAAACCCAGGCACGGGCCGCTGTACCACGCGGTGCCGCACCTGGGCGTGGCCGTGCTGGCCGTGCTGCTCCTGAAGTCCGCGCTCGTCGTGGGCCTGCCGGCTCCGTCACGCGCGCTGGGCCTGGTGCCGCCGCTCCTGGTGCTGGGGCCGGCGCTGCTCACGGTCCTGCTCGCGGCCTCGTTCCGCTCGCGGGTCCTGGCGCATTGGGGGCTCCTGCTGGGGCTTCCCGGCGCCGCGCTCTGGGCCGCGCAGCTTTCGTTGCTCGGGAGCCCGCTGGCGGCCCTGCTGCCTCCCGACGGGCAGTGGATCCGCGCCACGGCGGTGGACAGCGTCAGCCCGTCACTGGACTGGCTGCACCCTGCGGCCTGGATGCCTCCGGGCAGCAGCGAGTTCCTCCTGTGGCAGCAGGCGTTTGCCGGCATCGCCGCAGCCGGGCTCGTCTACGCGGTGCTCGCGGTCGCGGTGGCCCGGATGGACGCGGCCCGTGCGTTCTTCCGGCGGCTGCTGTCCCTGCGCACCGATGACACCTCGGGGCCCTTCCTCCCGGCCCTGCGCCGGGAGACCCTCACGGCCGTGGGGCTCGTGGTGGCGGCGGCCTTCCTCCAGCCCGGCCTGGTCTCGGCGCAGCTCGTCCTCGCCATCGGGGCCGTGCTCTTCGTGGGCGGTGCGCGCGGACCGGGGCGCAGCGTCCTGGGGTTGGGCCTGCTGCTGCTCGTGCATGCCCGTGCCCATCTGGCGCCGAACATCGAAACGTGGCCGGGGCCGACGCTCGCGATGCTGGGGCTCGCGGTGGTGGTCGTGGCTCCGTGGCTCGCGAAGCGGCGGGGGTACGACGTGGGCCGCACGCGGCTGCGCGCCCATCTGGCCGTGATGCCCTGCTTCATCGTGGCGATGCTGTACGCACTGGCTGTGACAGGAGTCACGTCCCCGACGATGGCTGTTCCCGTCCTCCTGTCGCGGACACTCGGAGGGCTGGGCGGAACGTGGATGGTCTCCGCCGCACTGCCCCTGACGCTGGGGCTCCTCTCGGCGGCGCTCCTCGTGGCGGCCTTCCAGTGGCGCGGGGCGCTCTCCGGGTTCATCGCGGGGCTCGGGACGATGGTCGCCGGAGGCGCCGTCGTCTCGATGGGGATGGTGTTCCTCGCGCAGGCCAGGGCCCCCTGGAGCCCGGCGTACCTGTCCCTCTTCACCCGGTCCGGCGCGGCGCTGGCGCTGGCCGCCGCGGGGAGCGCGCTGGCCCTCCACGTCGCTCGACGCGTGACGTCCCGCCGCCGGAGCGACGTCGCGGGAGGCATGGGCTGGGGCCGCGACCTGTGGCTGATGGCGAGCGCGGCGCTGCTCGCGGCCGTCGCCGTGGGAGGCCAGGCCTCCGAGGACGTGCTGCCCGTGGCGCTGGCGGCCATCGGGTTGGCCGTGGGCGTGTCCCTGCATGCCGCGTGGCGCGAGCACACGGGCCGCCATGTCTACTTCGTGCAGATGGCGGTGGTGGGCGTCTACGCGCTGGTGCGCGGGCTGTACGCGCAGGGCCTCCGCCCCGAGCATGACGCCCTCTTCGCGCTGTCGCTGGGCTTCGTCCTCGTGGGCGTGACGGTGCTGGCGCGCAGGGCGGGCGTGCGTCCCGTGGAGCAGGCGACGCGGCGGTTCGCGGCGCTCCTACCCATCGCGGTGGCGCTCATCCTCCCCCGCGACGCGACGGGCGACGCCGCCCTGCTCGCCGGAGGCTCCGGCCTGCTGTACGCGGCGCTGGGCGCGGTGGAGCGCAGCCGGATGTTTGGCGCGTTCGCCGCGGCGGCCTGCAACCTGGCGCTGCTCATCGCCGCGCTCGCGTTCGGCCTGGAGGGACTGGAGATCTACCTGGCGCCGCTCGGGCTGCTGCTCCTGATGATGGGACAGCTCTTCACGTCCAGCCTCCCGCACGCGGCTCGCAACGCGGTGCGCATCCTGGGCGGACTGCTGCTCTATGTGCCCGCGGCGGCGAAGCTGACGGCCAGCATGGGCCAGTCCGAGGATGGCACGTATGCGATTGTCTTCGGCGCTGTCTGTCTTCTGGGGGTGGCCGTGGGCATGGCCCTGCGCATCCGCGCCTACCTGGCGCTGGGGACGCTGTTCCTGCTCCTGGACGTGGTGGCCAACCTGCTCGACGCGGGCCTGCGGGACCACCGCATCGGCTTCCTGGTGATGACGCTCACGGGCCTCACCATCGTCACCGGGCGCGTGATGGCGACCTTGAAGCGCCAGGAGTGGGACCTGCTGCTGCGGCGCGTGCGTGTCCAGCTGCGGGGCTGGGACTGACAGCCCCGTGCGGGGGGCGGACGGATTCCGTGCATCGATTTATGACCCGGGGTCTCATCGGAAGCGATGAACGCGTCCTTCCGACCCCTGCCGGTGTGTCTGTTCCTGCTCCTGTCCGCGCAAGGACAGGCGGCGCCGCCCGCCGCCGCCCCGAAGCCCGGGCCCGCCCGGTCCGTGAGCGGCCCGACCGACGCCGAGCGTTACGCGCGCCGGTGCCAATCCCAGACGACCCAGCGCATCGCCCGGCCCCAGGGCACGATGCTGTGGGGAACCAAGCGCGGCTGGGATCCGGAGAAGCAGACGGAGGAGCGCACCAGCGTGCTCGTCTCCGTGGCGCTGGACGCTCCCCGGCAGGCCGAGGCCGGGGTGACGGGCCTGCGCTTCGAAAATGGCCGGCTGTGGGCGGTCCCCCCACCGGAGACCCGGGCGACGGTGAGCGATGTGGTGGGCACCGTGCTCCAGGGCACCGCCAGCGACGGCAAGCCCGTGGAGGTGGCCATCTGCGGCGCGGAGCCCGCGGCGGATGACCCGACCCGCGTCTTCTACCGCATCGAAGCGTGGAACCCCGTGGCGCGCGAATGGGAGAACCCCTGCGTCGCGCTGGACCGCTCTCCCGCGCCTCGGGCGCTGGCGGTGGGCGGCGTGTGGGACGCGAGCGGCGCCCACGCCGACGCGGCGGACCGGGTCACCTTCGCGTGTGAGAACGGCGCCATCTCCAAGTGCATCCTCTGGGGCTACGCGCCCTGGGCCTCACGGGACGGGAAGTCGCTGGCCGGCCTCCACCAGGCGTGCACGCGGCTGGCCCGCGCGGACTACTGCGGCAACGGCCGGAGCCACACGCGCCAGGACACCACCATCGACATCTACGACCGGATGGGCGTGCTGGAGCGCGCGACGGAAGTCACACGGGAGTGGGACCCGGCGAAGGGGTCCTTCGAAGCAGCCTGGGCACCCGACGGCGCCACCTGCCTCTCCCGCACCCGCGACGGCCGCGCGCTGGACGTCATCCTCCAGGAGTGCCCCGGCCGGTTCCAGGCGAACACGGGTGACGCACGCGACGAGGGAGAGGTGTGCACGGTGAGCCGCGGCGACGTGAAGCCCGGGGCCACGCTGCTGCGCAACCTGTCCTATGGCCCTCCGAAAGCGGAGCCCGCGCGCGTGCAGTAGCTCAGCCTTCCGACGAGGGCTCGCGCTTCTCGTCGAGGAGCTGGCTGAGGGTCAGGTCCAGTTGGCTGTCCACGAAGGCGATGAAGCTCTGGAAGTCCTCCGTGGAGAGGCCCAGCTGTTCCTGCAGGCGGCGCCGGGTCTCCGTGTAGACCTGCTGCTGCACCCGCTTCAGCCAGCGGGAGATGGTGGACTGGTTGACGCGGAAGAGCGGCGCCATTTCATACGTGGAGAGCCGGTCGGCGAAGTGGAGGCGGAGCAGATGGCGGTCCTCGGCCGACAGCGTGGCGGCGGCTTCCCGCACGGCCTGACGGAAGGCCGCGTGATGGCGGCGCTTCATCACGTCCAGCTCCGGATCCAGTCCCTGCGCGGGCAGAGCCTTGAACAGCTCCTCCGCGTCGTCACCCGTGGAAGGCTTCTCCTGCCCACGCAGCTTGTTGGTGATGCGGCTGGCGATGACGACCACCCAGCTCAAGAGGCCGCCACGCCCCGTGTAGTCCGCGATGGCGGGCGCGTGGCCCGCGTTGGCCACCAGGAGCTTCACGCCCACGCGCTGGCGGACCTCGTCGATCATCGAGTCGGGTTGGCGGAGGCTTCGCAGCCGCTCCGGCAGCCGGGCCAGGTACTGGCGTTCGAAGGCCTCCAGCGCGACGGAGTGGCCCTGGAGGCACGCGCACGCCAGGTACAGCTCCGGCAGGGACAGGGCGGAGACGAGCGGCGCGACTGGCGCGGTGGGGCTCGCCGGGGGGATCCGCTCCGCGACGTGGGTCACGAAGCGCGCGGCGGGGAGCGAAACGCCCGGCCAGCGGGCCTGCGCGTCCTCCCAGGCGCGCATCAGCAGGGCGTCGAGTGCCGCGAGCTCTTCCGGCGAGGGGGCCACGAAGCGCGTCTTCGTGTGCGAGAGGAAGGTCGTGGCCAGTGCGGACACCTGGGACATGGCAACGCAATACCATGCCGCGCCCCGACCCGCCGCCCACGCGCGTCTCGCGCACGGTGCGGGATGTCGTGTCCGCGTGTGTCATTGAACGCCGCACGCCGCGTGGCTAGCGTGGAGGCGACTCCGTGAGCGCGCCCCCTTCCAGCTGTCTGACCGACGACATCCTGGTCCAGCTCCTGGAGGATCAGCTGACGGACGAGGCGCTGGCGCAGGTGCACCGCCACGCCGCGGGGTGCAACGAGTGCCGGAGCATGCTGGCCACGCTCACGCCCGGCATCCAGCGCTCGTCCGTGGAGGACCCGGAGCCCTCCGACGCGCGGGAGACGGACCTGCTGCCGCCGCCGGAGCCCTGGACGCCGCCGCCGTCGTTCGATGCGTTCCGCCTGGAGCGCCCGCTGGGCCGGGGCGGGATGGGCATCGTCTACCTGGCGCACGACACGTCGCTGGACCGGCGCGTGGCGGTGAAGTTCATGGCGGCGACGCAGCCGGATGAACGCTTCCGCGACCTGTTCACCACGGAGGCCCGGGCGCTCGCGCGGTTGCAACACACGAACATCGTCAGCGTGTTCAGCGTGGGCGCGGTGGACGGCCACCCGTACATCGTCTCCGAGTACGTCGTCGGCGAGACGCTCGCGGAGCTGCCCCTGCCGGTGCCGTGGCGCCGGGTGCTGTCCCTGGGCGTGGGCCTGGCGCGGGGGTTGGCTGCGGCGCACCGCCAGGGCGTCCTGCACCGCGACCTCAAGCCCTCCAACGCGCTCGTCACGCGCGAGGGCGAGGTGAAGCTGCTCGACTTCGGCCTCGCCGAGCGCGTCGAGGTGGGCGCGGAGCTGGCCTCGGGCTCGCCGCTGCTCGTGGGCACCCTGCCCTACCTGGCGCCGGAGGTGCTCACGGGAGGCCCGGCGTCCGCCCGCAGCGACCTGTATGCGCTGGGCCTCATCCTCCATGAGCTGTGCACGGGTCAGGTGCCCCGCCGCGCCTCGCGAAGGCCCGAGGACACCCCGACCCGCGCAGCGCTGGGCACGGAGGTGGACCCCGACTTCGCCGCCCTCATCCAGCGCTGTCTCGCGGTGGATCCGCTGGAGCGCTTCGGTTCGGCGGAGGCGCTGAGCGAATCCCTGGAGCAGTTGGAGCGCTCCATCGCGCCCGCGCCGCTGGCGGCCGGCAATCCCTATCGAGGGCTCGCGCCGTTCGCGGCCGAGCACCGGGCGCTCTTCTTCGGACGCGAGGGCGACATCCGCGCCGTGCTGGAGCGCCTGCGCACGCGGCCGCTGGTGCTCGTCGCTGGCGACTCCGGGACGGGCAAGTCCTCGCTGTGCCGCGCGGGCGTGCTGCCCCGGGTGGCGGCCGGAGACCTGGGCGACGGACGCGAGCCGCAGGTCGTCACGCTGTGGCCCGGCCATCGCCCGCTCGAAGCGCTGGCGGCGGCGCTCGCGCCGGTGCTGGGGCGCAGGGAGGCGGAGCTCGTCACCGCCCTCACGGACACGCCGGCCTGGCTGGGACAGGCGCTGCGCGAGACGCATGGACGCGGGCGGGGCCTGCTGCTCTTCGTCGACCAGTTGGAGGAGCTGCTCACCCTCGCCGACCCTGGCCAGGCGGCGCACTTCGCCCGCCTCCTGGGAGAGCTGGCCCTGCCGTCGCCCGGAGTGCACGTGCTGCTGGCGGTGCGGGGCGACTTCCTCACGCGCCTGTGCGCGCTCCCGGGCCTGGGGGAAGAGGCGGAGCGGGCGCTCTACATCCTCCGGCCCCTGTCGCCGGAGTGCGTGCGCGAGGCCATCATCGGCCCGGCCCGTGCGCGGGGCGTGGCCTTCGAGTCGCCAGAGCTGGTGCAGACGCTCGTCGACTCCACGGCGCATGGAGTGGGCAGCCTCCCGCTGCTCCAGTTCGCGCTCGCCGAGCTGTGGGAGCGCCGCGACGCCACCCGGGGCCGCATCACGCGCTCGGCGCTGGAGGCGATGGGCGGCGTGGCCGGAGCGCTGTCCCGGCATGCGGACGGCGTGCTCGCGCGCATGAGCTCCGCGGAGCATGCGGCGGCGAGGCGGCTGTTGCTCCAGCTGGTGACGGCGGAGGGCACGCGCATCGAGCGCAGCGCGGAGGACCTCGCGGACGCCTCGGATGACATCTCCCGCGCGGCGCTGCGTGTGCTCGTCGAAGGCCGGCTGTTGCATACGCGCACGGTGAGCGACCTGCCGCGCTGGGAGATTGCCCACGAGTCGCTCATCGCGAGCTGGGGCACGCTGCGCGACTGGCTGGACGACGACATCGGGCACCGCGTGCTGCGCAAGCGCGTGGAGGCGGCCAGCGCGGAGTGGGACCGCCTGCGCCGCTCCAGCGAGGCCCTCTGGGGTCAGCGCCAGTTGGATGAGGTGCGGGTGCTGGAGCCCACCACCCTGGGCGCCCGGGAGCGGGCCTTCCTCCGGGCGTCCCACCGGGCCGTGCGCCGCGCGCGTTGGGGACGGGGCCTCACCGCGCTCGTGCTCGCGCTCGCCGTCCTCGCGTCCTACGTCGGCCTCCGGCTCCAGGCGTACCTGGAGGACTCGCGCTTCATCGCCGCGGAGCTGGGCACCGCGAAGGAAGCGCTGGCCTCGGGCCGCACCCTCGCCGCGAGGGCGCTCGCGAACCGCGTGGAGTCGCTGGCCATGTTCGACGGCCGGCCCCCCTCCTCGCTGGGCCCGGAGACCGCGACGGATGCCACGGGCCTGCGCAGCGCCGCGGAGAAGCGCTGGACGGAGACGCTCGCCCTGCGCGACCAGGCGGAGGCCGCCTTCACCCGCGCCAGCCGGAGCCTGGAGCGAGGCCTGGACCGCGACCGCCACCATCTCGACACGCGCCGGCTCATCGCGCAGGTCCTGGCCGAGCGCGTCCTCCTCGCGGAAGCGTTCCACCAGCGCCACGAGCGCGACGCGTGGCTCCAGCGCCTGGAGCAGGAGGTGGACTCAGCGAAGGAGGGCGAGGCCTCCCTGCGGCGGTTCCGCGAGCCCGCGGAGCTGATGTTCGAAAGCACTCCACCAGGGGCCCGCGTGTCCATCACGCGCGTACTCCGAAGCGACGGGCCGTTCCGCCGCGAAGCCGCTCAGGACACCGGAGGCTCACGCTTCGTCCTCCCGGAAGGTTCCTACCTGCTCCACGTCACGCAGCCGGGACGGGTGCCCCTGGACGTTCCGGTGTTCCTCACGCACGGCGAGCGTGAAGCCTTGCGCCTCACGCTCCCCACCCAGGTGCCCGAAGGCTACGTCTACATCCCGCCGGGCTGCTTCTTGCTGGGCAGCGCCGAGCCGGAGGTGGTGCGCCGCTTCACCTTCAGCCCGCCCATGCATCGCTACTGCCTCACCGGCGGCTATCTGGTGGGCCGCGACGAGGTGACGTTCGGAGACTGGCTGACCTACCTGGAAGACCTGCCACCGGACGCGCCCGCGAGGCGAATCCTCGAACAGCCGCACTTCGGCGACGGGGGCACCATCACGCTGCGGTGGCGGCAGGGCACGGGCTGGGTCTTCACCTTCCACCGCACCCGCGAGGAGTTCCGCACCGCGAAGGAAGGCGAGCCCCTGCTCTACGCGGAGCGCACGCGGCACGCGAGCGTCGACTGGAAGCAACTGCCGCTGTCCGGCGTCTCCGCGCAGGACCTGGAGGGCTACTTCTACTGGCTCCACCGGACGAAGCGGCTGCCGGGAGCGCGCCTGTGCGGCCAGCATGAATGGGAGTACGCGGCCCGGGGAGCGGACGGCCGCCGCTATCCGCACGGCGACCAGCTCCAGCCCGACGACGCCAACATCGACGCGACGTATGACCGGCGGCCGTTGGCCTTCGGGCCGGACGCGGTGGGAACGCATCCCGCGTCGGTGAGCCCGTTCGGCCTGCGGGACATGGCGGGCAACGCCTACGAGCTCACGCGCTCCGTGACGCCCGAGTTCGGCAGCGTCGTGCTCCGGGGAGGCTCCTGGTATTACGACTCGTTCGTCGCGGCGAGCGCCGACCTGTCCCCCGGTGACGCGACCGCGCGGGACGTCCGCATCGGCGTGCGCGCCTGTGCTTCGTTCGACCCGCGCTGAAAGAGCTGCTCAGCCAATCACATACACGCGGTTCGGGATGCCGTCCTCGGTGACGTGGCGGTCCAGGCGCATCCCCAGCCGCTCCGCCACGCGGAGGGACGCGGTGTTCTCCGGGTGGATGATGGCCACCAGGGGAACCTGCGGCAGGTGACGGGCCGCCAGCGCCAGCGCGACGCGGGACGCCTCCGTCGCGTACCCGGAGCCCCAGGTCTCGGGCGTGAAGCGGTAGGCCAGGTTGAGCACGCGCTGGCCCTCCAGCTCCTTGTGGCGCAGGCCGCTCAGGCCCACGACGACACCGGGCGCGTCCAGTCGCTCCACCAGCCAGTACCCCACGCCGTCGCGCGCCCAGTCCTCCAGCCAGATGCCCATGATCCGCCGCGCGTCGTCCAGCGTCTGCATGTAGCCGCGGCGGCTGAACCGGTTCGTCGTTGGATCCGAGTGGAGGGCGAAGACCGCGTCCAGGTCGCTTTCGCGAACAGCGCGGAGCAGCAGCCGGTCGGTGGTCTGGCGTTCGAAGTGCTGAAACATGCCGGACAGCTTACGTGAACCAATCCCAGTCGATGTCGTCCGGAAGCGGGGACGGCGCACCTCGGCGCCGGGCGGAGACCTCCTCGCGCCAGGCAGCCCGCCCGCCCGGGAGCGGCCAGGCGCGCGAGACGGTTCCCCTGGGGTCGGGGGTGAAGTTGAGCAGCAGCATGCGGTTGACCCGGTCGACGGTCTCCGGCGTCGCGCCCGCGCGCAGCTGGAACTCCGCGCTGAACAGAGCGCCCTCCTCACGGACGGCGCTCGCGGCACGCGGCGGGGTGACGAAGGGCCACAACCCCAGCAGCGGAGGCTCCACGCCTTCGAGCAGCGCCGCGTGCAGCCGATCATGTCCATCCAGCACCAGCCACTTCGCCAGGATGTCCACGTAGAGCAGCAGCACGGGCGGCAACGTCCCGTCCCGTGCGCGCTTGCGCCAGCTCTTCACGCGTCCATCCTCGGCTGAAGAGGGCGCGCGCAGTCCGAGCACGACACCCGGAGTGTGTTCGGTCCGCGCGTCCCACCAGTCCTCATTCCAGGCGTGGAGGAACCGCGTCACGGCGGACAGCGAGTGCGGCGGCATCGGCGGCTGACCGAAGCCCCATTCCATGGGGGAGACGGGATGCCGCTCCGACTTCTCCGCGGCGATGGCGCGCACGGGGCGCAGACACCAGGACCCGGAGTGGAGCACCGACAGAGGGGCCTCCACGAGCGCACGCGCCACCCGCCACTCCCAGGCCTCCCACCAGGGCCCGGTGCCTGGCGCGGCCTCCACGGCCCGGACCTCGGGCGCGGACAGGGCCGGCAGGACATGGGGGGTGAGGGCCGTTCCCCGGAGGAACGCAGCGCGGTCCCAGTAGGAATCGATGCGGGTCCAGAGCAGCGTCTGTCCCGCGCCGCGCAACCGGATGCGGTAGTCGGGAGCCGCCTCCAGGTACACGGAGGGACGCCGCGCCCAGCGGCCCGTGGCGGGGACGTGCAGCAGCAGGCCGGGGCCCGGGGTCTCCAATCCCCAGCTCCGGGTGTCATCAGCGACGATGGAGACTCCCGCGTTCATGCGCCGCGCTCCTCCAGATGCCCGGCTCACACGGGCCGCTGGAGCGTAGCCGACCGCACGCCAGGCATGCGGCCGTGCACGAACGCCCGCCTCCCCCTGCCGTCCCGCGCGGCCGCACCCCACCTTGGGGCAGGAGGTGATGCGATATGGCGGACAGGATTCTTGAACAGCAGCATGAGCACGAACGGGAGCAGGAGCGCGAGCGGCTGCGCGAGCAGGAGCAGAAGGACCTGGAGGTGGAGTCGCATCGCGGCGCTCGCCCCCTGGAGGGCTTCGCGGGAGGCCATACCACCTGGACCGGAGACCAGGACGACGCTGCCGCCGCCCGCGTGCACGCCGGTGACGCAGAGGCCTCCTGGGAGGCCAGTGAGAGACAGGCCCGGCTGGAGCCACCCGAGCCCGACGCCGAGGACGACCCCGGCCGCCGCGAATAGGCCCTCTCAGCGCGAGCCCACACCCCACAGCCGGCGCGCTTCTTCCGCGAGGAGGTCGGGGGTACTCCTCGCGGGCCTTCCGCCAGACGACGCCCGGTGAATGGGCCGCCGCGAGCCGCCGGGCTCAGGGCGCGCAGTAGCGCACGGAACGGAGGGTGTAGGCCTCCGTCGGGACGGTCGTGGCGGTCATCAGGAGCGCTCCCATCCAGTGTCCGGGGAGCGCATGCATCAGCACCCACTCTCCATTGCGGTGAAGAGGCATGGGCGCGGGTCCAGGAGTCCAATCCGTCACGACGCCCGAAGGACTCATGCCCCAGAGGCGTCCTTCGTAGATGAAGCCCGAATCCTGACCCGGAACGGGAACGTAGCCCATGGTGATCCAGGCCAACTGGAGCCCCCGTGACGTCATCGTGGCGCCAAGCACACTGGATTGGCTCCACGCCGTGGACGTCAGCGTCACGGGCGTGCCATTCGCGAAGAGGTGCCGCACCTCATGGAGCCTGGGATTGTGCCCATCCGGTTCGCGGTAGAGCATCACGGGCTCTTCCCCACCCTCCTTCGCGGGCATCATCAGCAGCGTGGGAATGGCCCCGAACGCCACGGTGAGGCGACGCTCGTCTCCCACGAGTCGCAGCTCGCGGTCATGACGCCTCAAGCGGATGCGCGTGTCATCGACCGTTTCCCCCTCGTCGTACGCCGTCACCAGGAAGTTCCCATCCCCCATGCCCATCACCCGCGGCGAGTGGAGGTTGGGTGAGCCCGACTGGAACAACACCCGGGGTGGGGCCAGGACCAGGCCGGAGGGATCCACGAGCATGCCCTGCACCTCGCGGACACCGGAGATGGACGCGGCCCAGACCACGGAGATCCGCTGCCCGTCCACGGATGCTGCCACGCGCGCGGCCGGCTGGGTCTTGGGTTGCTCGAAAAGGACGATGCCCTCGGGAGAGCCGATGGGAGCGCCCTGCTCATCCAGCTGCACGAGGCGTCCCTCCGCGGTGGATCCCGTCTGGTAATGCAGCGCGGTGAAGTAGAGGGCAGGCCCACGAGAGGTCCGCACCAGTTGCGTCTCCGTCACGGGAGAGAAGCCTGGATCCAGCGGGATCATCGACGTGCCCTGGAGGTTCAGGGACTCATCGAACCGGAGCACCTGGATCCCCTCCGGGCTGTCGACGTAGACCATCAGGAAGCCCCCCTCCACGGGCAGGCTGTCGACCGACCTCGCATAGGGCGCCCACTTCATCGGGGCGACCTCCGCCCAGGTCGCCGGATCCGTCACGCCGTCGCAGTCATTGTCCAGACCGTCGCAGCGCGTCTCCGACGCTTCATAATCCGCACCGTAGGAGCGGGCCGTGCACACGGGCTCGTAGGCACCATCCACCCACGCCCGCTTCGCCCCAGCGCACACGCCCTGGGTCTTTTCGCAGGGCAGGGCTTCCGGTACGCCGCTGTCCACCGTTCCCGCGTCCGCGACGCCCGCGTCGTCCGTGGTGCCCGCATCCGTCCCGGCATCCAGCACGGGGCCCGACGGACTCGTGGAGGAACCACAGCCCGAAACCAGCAGGGCCACCATCAACGACAGGCTTCCCCACAACCCGCCCCACGACTTCATCCGCGCGCGCATGTTCCCCTCACGATGACGCCCCACACCGCAAGAAGAGCGGCATTGGACGCAAAACCTGACATCCATCCAGGCTTTCCCGCTGCTCAAAGCCTATCATGATCACCCGCGCAGCACCGTGAGCCCCCGCAGGAAGTCCTCCGGCAGCGGCGACTCCACCTGGATGAGCTGGCCCGTCGCGGAGGACGGCACCTCCAGCCGCCATGCGTGCAGGGCCTGACGCCCCACCGCGAGCGCCGCTGGATGCTTGCGCGCCTCCTCCGTGCCGTAGAGCGAATCTCCCAGGACCGGGAACCCGGCCTCCGACAACTGCACGCGGATCTGATGCGTGCGCCCTGTGTCCAGGTCGATATCCAGGAGCGCTCCCTCCCGGAACCGCTCGCGCACCGTGAACGTCAGTGCCGCGCGGCGAGCGGAGGGCACACGGGTCGTGAAGCGGCGCTGATCCTTCGGGTCCCTCGCGTACGGTCCTTCCAGGTGCCCCGTGTCCGGCGGACGCCCGAGCACCAGCGTCTGGTAGCGCTTGTCCACGCGCTTCTCCTGGAACGCCTTCAGGAGCGCCGCCACCGCATCATCCGTCCGGGCCAATGCCAGACATCCGCTCGTCTCACGGTCCAGGCGGTGCACCACGCCCGGCTGGGCCACGCCCTCCACGTCGAACGGCGGACACCGCGCCGCGAGCAGCCCCACCACCGACGCCGCCCGCCCCTCCGGCTCCACCACCAGCCCCGGCGGCTTGGCCACGATGACGAGCGCCGCGTCGTCGTACAGCACCGGCAGCTCCGGGCCTTCCAATGAAGCATGCGGCGACGGCCGGGGCTCCGGCGTCTCCAGGGTGAGCTCCTCGCCGCCCCACAGCTTGCGCGTGGCCTGCGCCTTCTTGCCCCGGATGCGCACGCGTCCTGCGTCCAGCATCGCCCGGGCCCGCTCCGGCGTGAGGCCCGGGACGTGCTTCGTCAGGAACCGGTCGAGCCGCTCGCCGGCAATCTCCCGGGGAACCACGAGAACCTTGTGCCGCGTCATGTCTTTCCCCGTCTCCCATGGCAGCCAGGGAGTCAACCACCGTGTAGGCGTGCGCCCACCGAGCACGCGTCAGGGACGCGCTGTAGAACGAGTGTCTCCGTGGCCACCTCCCTGTTCTCACGTTCGGGCTCCGCCCGGGCCCTGTCCCATCGCGACTTCACCCTTCTCTGGCTGGGCACGCTCGTGTCCAACATCGGCACGTGGATGGAGTCCGTGGCCCTGGGGGTCTACGTCACGCAGGTGACGGGCCAGGCCGCATGGACGGGAGGAGTCGCCGCGCTGACGCACCTGCCCTCGTTGGTGCTCGCGCCGCTGGGGGGTGCGCTCGCGGACCGCTTCGACCGGCGCACCTTCATGGCCGTGTGCGTGTGCATGCAGGCGCTGTTGGCCGCGCTGCTCACGGTGCTGGCCGGCACGGACAACCTGTCGGTGCCGTGGGTGGCGGTCCTCTCGCTGCTCAACGGCGCGTTCAGCACGCTGGTCATCCCCTGCGCCACGGCGCTCACCGTGGCCGTGGTGCCCCCGGAGGACCTGCACAACGCGCTCAGCCTGGACTCGGCGCAGTTCAACCTGGGCCGCATCATCGGGCCCGTGCTGGCCGCGCTCGTGCTGACGAGGGTGGGCATCGAGGGCGCGCTGTTCGTCAACACGCTGTCCTTCCTCGCCGTGCTGCTGGCGCTCGCGGGGATGCGCGGCGCGGCGAGCACCCCGCCTCCCAAAGTGGAGGCGCTGTGGGACGGCATCATGCGCGGCGTGCGCCTGGCGTGGACGGATCCAGGCATCGCGCTCGCGTTGGGCTCCGGGGCGTTGGTGGGTTTGCTCATCTCGCCCTTCGTGGGCCTGGTGCCGGTGTTCGCGCTGAAGGTGCTGGGTGGGGATGCGACCACCACGTCCATGCTGCTCACGGCGCAGGGAACGGGCGCGGTCATCGCGGCGTTCGGCTCCGGTGCCCTCGTCGCGCGGATGGGGCGGCGGGCCTTCCTGGAGTCGGCGCTGCTGCTCGTGGGGCTGTGCTCCGCCGCGTACTGGCTGTCCCCGTCGCTGCCGGTGGCCCTGGTGACGCTGTTCATCCTGGGCGCGGTGTACCTGGTCGCCTTCACGGGCCTGAAGACGGTGTGCCAGGCGCGCACGCCGCCGGAGCTGCAGGCGCGCGTGAGCAGCCTGTTCCTGCTCCTGGTGAACGCGGGCTACATCCTGGGCGTCTGGGGACAGGGCGCGCTGTCGGACCGGGTGGGCGTGCGGCCCATCACCGCGGGCTGTGCCCTGCTCTTCTTCGGCATCGTGGTGGGGATGCGGACCCTGCGCGCCCGAGGCCTGGCCGCGCTGGGCACCTGAGCCTTCAGCCTCCCGCGGTCCCCTTCACTGGCAGGAGCGCCAGCACGCGAGCAAGCACCGCGACGCCCTCCTCGTACTCCGGCAGGTCGATGTGCTCGTTCGGCGTGTGGTCCAACGCCGCGTCGCCGGGGCCGTACGCCACGGTGGGCACGGCCCACGCGGAGGCCACGGTGTTCCAGTCGGACGTGCCCGTCTTCAGGCGCAGCGTGGGCTTCACGCCGCGCTCGCGGATGGCCTGCTTGAAGACGCGGGAGAGGGCGTCGTTGCCGTTCGTGGACACAGCGTTCTTCCGAGCCACGGTGCGCACTGCCACGGTGGGCACGGTGGCCAGCGCCGCGAGCAGTGCGTCGGTGTCCGTGGACGGGCCGGTGCGGATGCTCACGGCGGCCGTGGCCCACTCCTCCGTCTCCGTGGCGCCGGTGTGGAAGGCGTTGAGGGAGGGGAGGTTCTGCTCGAAGAGGGACGGGCGCTCGCGGTTCCAGTCGTCACACAGGCGCTTGAGTGCGTTCCACGCGTCGATGACGTGCTCGGCGGCGGCGCGGTAGTCGCGGCTCGCGGTGTGGCGGCGGCTGGCGCGGTGCTCCAGGTCCAGGCGCAGCAGTCCCTTGTAGCCGATGGTCACCGCGTGCGCGCCGCTGGGCTCGCCGTTGATGACGAAGTCCGGGGCGTACTGGTCGCGCACATGCAGGGCGCCACGAGTGATGGCGACCTCCTCCTCCACGCAGCCCAGGAGCAGGAACTGCTTGCCGGCGCGCTCCGAGTCGTCCAGCAACTCCACGGCTTCGATGAACGCGCACAGCGGGCCCTTCGCGTCCACCGCGCCCCGGCCGTAGAGCTTCTGTCCCTCCAGCCGCACGGGCACTTCTCCGGGCACGGTGTCGATGTGGCCCAGGAACGCGATGACGGTGTCCCCGTCCCCGTAGCGAGCGACGGCGTTGCCCACGGCGTCGGTGTGCGCCCGCCAGCCGCGCGTGCCCAGCCGCTCCACCAGCGCTCCAGCGAAGGAGGCCTCCTGGTGGCTGGGGCTGTACTGCTCCACCATCCACCGCAACAAGTCGACGCCTGGCTCACGCGCCCGCATCCGCCCTGCCTCCATCGCGAAGGGTGAACTTCGTGCCGCCCGCCTCCTCCAGCGCGGAGAACACCGGCCGCGCCACGCGCGACGCGCTCACGTACGCGGCAGGGACTCCGCCCTGCAGCGCCCGGCGCACGGCCTCCAGCTTGTAGCGCATGCGTCCACCCGCCAGCGGCATGCAGCCCTCCACGTCGTCGCTGGAGCGCACCAGCGATGCGGGGTCCTTCGGATCCGCGAGCAGCCCCGGCACGTTGGAGAGGATGACCAGGGCCTTCGCGCCCAGCGCCGCCGCGATGGACGACGCCACGTGGTCCGCGTCCACGTTCACGAGCACGCCGTCCTCCGTCACCGCGGGGGGACACACGACGGGCACATAGCCGCCATCCAGCAGCGTGCCCAGGAGCGCCGCGTTCACCGAGGAGACCTCTCCGGCCAGATGTTCGCGGTCGATGCGCATCCGCCCGTCGGCGTCCTGCAACTTGAGAGGCGGTCGGCGGCGCGCGGTGAGCACGCGACCGTCCGCGCCACACAGGCCCAGCGAGGTGACGCCCTTCGAGAGCAGCGCCAGCACCACGGCCTTGTTGACCTCGCCCACCCACGCCATGGTGAGCGCGCGCAGCGTGGGCGCGTAGGTGAGGCGCACGACGTTACCGTTCGCGGTGGTGGCCTCCGGGCGCGCCATGCCCAGCAAGCCCAGGAGCCGCTCACCAGCCTCCGAGCCGCCATTGACGACGACGACGCGCTCGCCCTGTCGGACGAGCTCAACAACGTCCGAGCAGACGTTCTCCAGGTCCACGCCCGCCGCGCCGCCAATCTTCACGACGACAGGACGGCGGGATGGGGCGGGAGTGGCGCTCATCCGATGACGCTCGCGCCACCGTCCACGAGTTGCACGGTGCCGGTGATGAAGGAAGCGCGCTCACTGGCGAGGAACACGGCAGCCGCGGCGAACTCCTCCGGGAGCCCCACGCGCTTGAGTGGAATGTGCGCGCCCATGGCACGAAGGCCCGCCTCCACGTCACCCGCATTGCCCGCGGTGCGCTCCACCGGAGGCGTGCGCATGTAGCCTGGAGCCAGCACGTTGACGGTGATGCCCGCGTCGCCCAGCTCCTGCACCAGCGCGGCGGAGAAGCCGACGATGCCCATGCGAGCGAAGCCGGACAGCGCGAAGCGGGCCACCGGCCGGTGCACCGTCTCCGAGGTGATGAACAGCAGGCGTCCCCATCCGGCCTTCTTCAGGTGCGGGAGCGCCGCGAGCGCCAGGGAGATGGGCGGAAGCAGCACCGCGTCCGAAGCGCTCCGGTACGCATCCACGCCGAAGGTGGAGGCCGGGCCCGGAGGAGGACCGCCGCTGTTGGTGACGACGACATGCAGCGCGCCCAGCTTCGCCACCACGTCATCCACCCAGCGGCGCACATCCGCGTCGTCCTTCACATCCACGCGAGTCGCCAGCACCCGGCCGCCCCGGGCCACGGACTTGAGCCGAGCCTCCGCCTGGGCCAGACGGTCCGTGTCACGAGCACCGATGGCGACATGCGCGCCTTCCTTCGCCAGTTCCTCCGCGACAGCGAGCCCCAGGCCGCTGGAGCCACCAGCGACGAGCGCGACCTTGTTGGCGAGTCCCAGTTCCATCCGCGTCCCTCCAGAAGTTGGCGCACGGCAGCCGCCGAACGAGCACACCGCACGTCACTGAACCGCACCTGCGCGGGTCGAGGCACACCAGCCCGGCCCGCATGCCATCCGCCCCGCCGACCGCGCTACGACC